>NZ_JBEYYR010000003.1:81868-222663 GCF_040645635.1 Streptomyces sp. NPDC046727 | reverse complement strand
GTTTGTGGGGGTCCAGGTCTCCGTACTGATGGTTCGACGGGCGCCGGAGGGGATGTGAGCCAGTCGGTCCGGGCGCCGTCCGGTTCACCGGGGTGAACGCGGGATTCCGCCGAAGGGGGCATCCGGTGGGCTCAGTGGATGATCCCGGTGCGCAGCGCCACGGCCACCATGCCGGCCCGGTCGCCGGTGCCCAGCTTGCGGGCGATGCGGGCGAGGTGGCTCTTCACGGTGAGGGCGGACAGGCCCATGGACACGCCGATCGCCTTGTTCGACTGGCCCTCCGCGACCAGTCGCAGCACCTCGACCTCGCGGCCGGACAGCTCCCGGTAGCCGCCCGGGTGGCTCGGGGCACCCGGGGGGCGGCGGTGCATACGGGCGGCGGCGCCGAGGGGAGCGGCGCCGGGTCGGGTGGGGAGCCCGATGTTGGTGCGGGTGCCGGTGACGACGTAACCCTTGACCCCGCCGGCCAGGGCGTTGCGGACCGCGCCGATGTCGTCGGCGGCGGAGAGCGCGAGTCCGTTGGGCCAGCCCGCGGCGCGGGTCTCGGACAGCAGGGTGAGGCCGGAGCCGTCGGGGAGGTGGACGTCGGCGACGCAGATGTCGCGCGGGTTGCCGATGCGGGGACGAGCCTCCGCGATGGACGAGGCTTCGATGACATCGCGCACGCCGAGCGCCCACAGATGGCGGGTGACGGTGGAGCGGACGCGCGGGTCGGCCACGACCACCATGGCGGTCGGCTTGTTCGGGCGGTAGGCGACCAGGCTTGCGGGTTGCTCAAGGAGAACGGACACCAGGCCTCCTGGGTGGGGGACGGGGCCGGCTTGTGGGGAGGAAGCCGGGACGAACCGTGCTTTCAAGGTCACAGTCGTCTTCGGCAGCAAACTCGTCCGCCTTTAGAGAATGATCACGATCTAGTGAGTAACAATCCGTGCAATTCGGACACGCGATCGATCATCCGAAGATCGAATCGGTTCGAGCGGGTGCGATTCGAGTACGGAAAGTGGCCGTATCGACAAAGAGATGGTCAATAGGGCGTTTCGCGGGTGACCGATCAGCGGGATTGTGGACCCCTGCGCTGCGGCAGGGTCACCACCGACGCGTCACCCGGGCCGGCCGGCGGCAGGCCCGCGACCTGGGCCAGCAGATCGCACCAGGCGGCCAGATGGGCAGCGGTGTCCGGCACCCCGCCGAGACCCTCGCGGGGCGTCCAGGACGCCCGGATCTCGATCTGCGAGGCGGCCGGCCGCTCGGCCAGCCCGCCGAAGTAGTGCGAGCCGGCGCGCGTGATCGTGCCGCTGGGCTCGCCGTAGCCCAGCCCGCGCGCCTGCAGCGCGCCGGTCAGCCACGACCAGCACACCTCGGGCAGCAGCGGATCGGCCGCCATCTCCGGCTCCAGCTCCGCGCGCACCAGCGTCACCAGCCGGAACGTGCCCCGCCAGGCCTCGTGCCCGGCCGGGTCGTGCAGCAGCACCAGCCGCCCGTCGGCCAGCTCCTGCTCGCCGTCGACCACCACCGCCTCCAGCGCGTACGCGTACGGGGCGAGCCGCTGCGGGGCGGGCGTCGGCTCCACCTCGACCTGCGGACGCAGCCGGCAGCTGCGCAGGGCGTCCACGGCGGTACGGAAAGCGGGCGGACCCGAAGCACCGGAGTGCCGGTCCGCCTCTTCGGTGTCCTTCACGTCGCCCGTTCCATCAGCGCTGTCCGACATTCGTCCGTGAGCCGCAGCCATGCGGGGAAGAGTAAGGGGAACCAGCCGGTTGTGCAGGGCAAGACACAGTAGGTAGCCGCGGGCAGTCGCGCCCGGCGCCGGGCAGGTCCCCGTCCGACGGCATGCGAAACTTGCCTCGTGACCGCCAACGAGAGCAAGCAGCCGACAGCCACGTACGACAGCGCCTTCCTGAAGGCGTGCAGGCGCGAACCGGTGCCGCACACCCCCGTGTGGTTCATGCGCCAGGCCGGCCGCTCGCTGCCCGAGTACCGCAAGGTGCGCGAGGGCGTCCCCATGCTGGAGTCCTGCATGCGGCCCGAGCTGGTCACCGAGATCACGCTCCAGCCGGTGCGCCGGCACGACGTGGACGCGGCGATCTACTTCAGCGACATCGTCGTCCCGCTCAAGGCCATCGGCATCGATCTCGACATCAAGCCCGGTGTCGGCCCGGTCGTCGAGCAGCCCGTCCGCACCCGCGCCGACCTGGCCCGGCTGCGCGACCTCACCCCCGAGGACGTGGCGTACGTCACCGAGTCCATCGGCCTGCTCGTCCGCGAGCTGGGCGCCACTCCGCTCATCGGATTTGCGGGCGCGCCTTTCACCCTCGCGAGCTACCTGGTCGAGGGCGGTCCGTCCCGCACGTACGAGAACGCCAAGGCGATGATGTACGGCGACCCCGAGCTGTGGGCCGATCTGCTGGACCGCCTCGCCGACATCACGGCCGCCTTCCTGAAGGTGCAGATCGAGGCCGGCGCGAGCGCCGTCCAGCTCTTCGACTCCTGGGCGGGCGCCCTGGCCCCGGCGGACTACCGGACGTCGGTCATGCCCGCCTCGGCGAAGGTCTTCGAGGCCGTCGCCGGGTACGGCGTCCCGCGCATCCACTTCGGCGTCGGCACCGGCGAGCTGCTGAAGCTCATGGGCGAGGCCGGCGCGGACGTCGTCGGCGTCGACTGGCGCGTCCCGCTGGACGAGGCCCAGCGCCGCGTCGGCCCCGGCAAGGCGCTCCAGGGCAACCTTGACCCGACGGTCCTGTTCACCGACAAGGACACTGTCGCGGCCAAGGCCCGCGAGGTGCTCGACGCGGCCGCCGGCCTGGAGGGGCACGTCTTCAACCTCGGCCACGGCGTCATGCCGAACACCGACCCGGACGCGCTGACCCGGCTCGTGGAGTACGTCCACACCGCCACCGCGCGCTGACTCACCACGTGTAGCGGGGCCGCGCCCGTCTGCCGAACAGCAGGCCGGGCGGCTCCGGCGGGGGCGGCGTGCCGGGTTTGAGGGGCCAGGCGAGCAGCATGCCCGCCACGAAGCCGACCACGTGCGCCGCGTACGCCACCGTGCCCGCGCCGGACACCCCGTGCCCGGACGAGTACACCGCCTGGAGCCCGAACCAGAAGCCCAGCACCAGCCAGGCGGGCAGCCTGAGCGGCAGGAAGACCAGGAACGGCACCAGGACCCACACCCGGGCCTTCGGCCACAGCACGATGTAGGCGCCGAGGACCCCGGCGATCGCCCCGGACGCGCCGATCAGCGGGTCGGCGGAGTCGGCGTTGAGCAGGGCGAAGCCGTAGCCGGCCGCGTAGCCGCAGACGACGTAGAAGAGGAAGTAGCGGATGTGGCCCATCCGGTCCTCGACGTTGTTGCCGAAGATCAGCAGGAAGAGCATGTTGCCCAGCAGGTGCAGCCAGCCGCCGTGCAGGAACATCGCCGTGAAGACGGACAGCGGCGGCGACTTGTCGTAGGCGGGCGGCCCCACGACGCAGCCCGGGCCGCTCGGGCCCACACCGACGCCGCCGGTCGGGACGACCCGGGGCAGCTGATGGTGGATCAGTTCCCTGGGGACGGCCGCGTAGTGGTCCATGAAGGCATGGAGGTGGCACAGCCGCACCAGTTCGCTGTCGCCGGCCACGGAGCCGGCTGTGCCCGGCATGGTGAGGAACACCAGCACGTTGGCGGCGATGAGCGCGTACGTCACCCAGGGCGTGCGGCGCACCGGGTTCACGTCATGGACGGGGATGACCACACAGAAGGTGTGCCCGGGATGCGGCGGGCGAATCGGTGAACGCCGCCGGACGTGGGTGCGTATCTCTTCTCAACCGACGTGAGGATCAGGCGATGACGAACGCTCCGCAGGTTTCGGCGATGCACGCTCTGCCCGACGGCGAGGCCGAGGTGTCCTTGGTGATACGGCTGCCCTGGGAGGACGTGGCGCGGCTCGGCCAGGAGGCCGGGCGGCTGGCCTCGCAGATGCAGCGGCCGGTGACGCTGGACGAGGCGGTGAGCTACCGGCTGCGGTCCACCCGCCCTTCGGCCACGCATGCCAAGCCCGCCGGCGAGCAGCCGACCGCTGTCTCGTCGGCGGTCACCTCGCTGCCGCGGATCAGCGGGACGGCCTAGGCGGCCCGCACCTTCGCCGCCGCCTTTCTCGCCGCCACCAGTACCGGGTCCCACACCGGTGAGAACGGCGGGGCGTAGCCCAGGTCCAGGGCTGTCATCTGTTCCACCGTCATCTGCGCGGTCAGCGCCACCGCCGCGATGTCGACCCGCTTCGCCGCGCCCTCCCGGCCGACGATCTGCACCCCCAGCAGCCGGCCCGTGCGGGTCTCGGCGAGCATCTTGACCGTCATGGGGGCGGCACCGGGGTAGTAGCCGGCGCGGCTGGTCGACTCGATGGTGACCGTCTCGAAGCGGAGGCCCACCCGGCGCGCGTCCTTCTCCCGCAGGCCGGTGCGGGCGATCTCCAGGTCGCAGACCTTGCTCACCGCCGTGCCGACGACACCGGGGAAGGTGGCGTAGCCGCCGCCGGCGTTGGTGCCGATGACCTGGCCGTGCTTGTTGGCGTGGGTGCCGAGCGGGACGTACTGCTCCTGCCCGGAGACCAGGTTCAGCACTTCCACGCAGTCGCCGCCCGCCCAGACGTTCTCGTGTCCGCGCACCCGCATCGCGAGGTCGGTGAGCAGACCGCCGTGGGCGCCGAGCGGGAGGCCGGCAGCGCGGGCGAGAGCGGTCTGGGGGCGGACGCCGATGCCGAGGATCACCAGGTCGGCGGGGTACTCGGCGTCCTCCGTGGCCACCGCCCGGACCCGGCCGTCCTCCCCGGTGAGAATCTTGGTGACCGCGGCGTCGTTCACCATGGTGATGCCGAGGCCCTCCATGGCCCGGTGCACCATCCGGCCCATGTCCGGGTCGAGCGTCGACATGGGCTCCTTGCCGCGGTTGACGACCGTCACCTCGAAGCCCCGGTTGATCAGCGCCTCGGCCATCTCCACGCCGATGTAGCCGGCGCCCACGACCACGGCCCTGCGGCCCCGCGTGCGTCCCAGCGTGTCCAGCAGGGCCTGGCCGTCGTCGAGGGTCTGGACGCCGTGCACGCCGGGGGCGTCCGCGCCGGGCAGGTCGGGGCGGACCGGGTGGGCGCCGGTGGCGATGACGAGCTTGTCGTACGGAGTCCAGGACTCGGCGCCGGAGTCGACGTCACGCGCGCGTACCCGCTGTCCGGCCAGGTCGATCTCCGTGACCTCGGTGCGCAGCCGCAGGTCGATCCCGCGCGCCCGGTGCTCGTCGGGCGTGCGGGCGATGAGCCGGTCCCGCTCGGGGACCTCGCCGCCCACCCAGTACGGGATCCCGCACGCCGAGAAGGAGGTGAAGTGGCCGCGCTCGAAGGCCACGATCTCCAGCTCCTCGGGGCCCTTCTGCCGCCGTGCCTGCGACGCCGCGGACATGCCCGCGGCGTCGCCGCCGATCACGACCAGCCGTTCCCTGCCGTTGTCGCCCCGCCCACCGCTCATGCTCATGCTCATGCGAACACGCTACGGGCCGCGGGCATTTCAGTCCCGGTTCTCGTCCCCGGCCTCCCCGGCCGCCTCGGCGGAGTCCGGCGCCGGGCGGGCCGACGGCAGCGGGCCGAGCGCGGTCGTCGCGGGCGCGGGCTCCGCGCGGCGCGGCAGCCGGGCGCGTACGACCCGCAGCCACAGCACCACCAGCAGCGCGGCGAGGGCCGCGAACGGCAGGGCGGCCCCGAGCGCGAGGGCGATCCAGCGCAGCAGGGAGACGAACGCGTGCCAGCCGCCGGCCAGCGCGTCCGTGAAGCCCGGCGCGTCGTCCGCCTCGCGCACCGGGGCCTGGGACAGCGACAGGGTGACGGTGGCCAGGCTCGTGCGGTCCTTCAGGGACTCCTGCCGGGCCAGCAGCGCCTCCAGGTCGGCCTGACGGGTGCTCAGCTCGCCCTCCAGCGCGACGACGTCGCTCAGCTTGGTCGCCTTGTCCATCAGCGCGCGGATCCGGTCCACGCTGGCCCGCTGCGACGTGATCCGGCTGTCCACGTCCACGACCTGGTCGGTGACGTCGGTCGCCCTGGCGGTGCGCTCGACCAGCCGGCCCGTGCCCTGGAGACCGGAGAGGACCTCGTCGTACTTCTCGGTGGGCACACGCAGCACGACCTTGGTGTGCTCGTGGCCGTCGGCGTCCCGGCTCGTGGTCTCGTTGCCGACGTAGCCGCCCGCGTCCTCGGCGGTCGTCCGGGCCTTGGCCAGAGCCTTGGGCACGTCCTTGACCTCGACGGTGAGGGACGCGGTGCGGATGATCGCGTTCTGGGTGAGCCGGGGCGTCCCGCGCGTGGCCTTCCCGTCGTCCGCCGCGCCGCCCGGGGCGCCGGCCCGCGCGGCGTCCTCTCCCGCGGCGGCCTTCGAGGAGCCGCCGCCCATGTCGTCCGCGCCGCTGCACCCGGCGAGCGCGAGGGAGGCGGCGAGCAGGACCCCGGCCAGGGCCCTGCGGCGAGGTGTGGTGTGTGGTGTGCGCATGGGCGATACCCCCCGGGGCTGTGGGCTGTGACGGTTCTTCGACGGCGGGGCGCGAGGGAACGTTTGACGGCGCCGGTCCCGATGCGGTCACGGTCCGGACTCGGCCCGGACACCCGGTCCCGGCGGGAGTGCCGGTGCCGGGGCGCGCGCCGCGCACGCGCCCGGCTGCCCGCTCACCGGGCACTTCAGGGGCACATCAGGGGAGAATCGGTGCAATGCGCAGAGAAGCGCTGAGACCGGTTTTTGCACGTCAACCGCCCCTTCGGCCGAAAGTGCAGGTCAGGAGATCGCGGCGTACAGATACCCTTGACAGGTGACCGACGCCCAAGACACCGCAGCAGACAGCTCCCTGCGCACCACCGGAGGCACCCCTCCGGACGACGCCGGATCTTCTGTGACGGGGGCGCCGACTCCTTTGCTCGAGCCCCGCGAGGGGATTCCGCCCGTGATCACGGACGAGGCGGCCCTCGCGCAGGTGATCGCCGCCTTCGCCGCCGGCTCCGGCCCGGTCGCCGTGGACGCCGAGCGCGCCTCCGGCTACCGCTACGGCCAGCGCGCCTACCTGGTGCAGCTGCGCCGTGAGGGCGCCGGGACCGCGCTGATCGACCCAGTCGCCTGCCCCGACCTGTCCGGCCTCGGCGAGGCCCTGTCCGGCGTCGAGTGGGTGCTGCACGCGGCCACCCAGGACCTGCCCTGCCTGCGCGAGATAGGCATGGTGCCGTCGCGGCTGTTCGACACCGAGCTGGCGGGGCGGCTCGCCGGCTTCCCCCGGGTCGGCCTCGGCGCCATGGTGGAGGGCGTCCTCGGCTACGTCCTGGAGAAGGGCCACTCCGCCGTGGACTGGTCGACCCGGCCGCTTCCCGAGCCCTGGCTGCGGTACGCCGCGCTCGACGTCGAGCTGCTCGTCGATCTGCGGGACGCCCTGGAGAAGGAGCTGGACCGGCAGGGCAAGCTGGAGTGGGCGCTCCAGGAGTTCGACGCGATCGCGGCCGCGCCGCCGGCCGAGCCGCGCAAGGACCCCTGGCGCCGCACGTCCGGGATGCACAAGGTGCGGCGGCGCCGGCAGCTCGCCGTCGTGCGGGAGCTGTGGCAGACGCGGGACCGGATCGCCCAGCGCCGGGACGTGTCGCCGGGCAAGGTGCTGAGTGACGTGGCCATCGTGGAGGCCGCGCTCGCCCTGCCGGGCAATGTGCACGCCCTCGCCGCGCTGAACGGGTTCGGACACCGGACGGGGCGGCGGCAGCTGGAGCAGTGGCAGGCCGCGGTGGACCGGGCCAAGGCTCTGCCGGACGCTGCCCTGCCGCAGCCGGGGCAGCCGGTGACCGGGCCTCCGCCGCCGCGGGCCTGGGCCGACAAGGACCCCGCCGCCGCGGCTCGGCTGTCCGCCGCGCGAGCGGGGGTGTCCTCTCTTGCCGAGCGGCTCAACATGCCTCAGGAGAATGTGATCTCTCCGGACACGGTGCGCAGGATCTGCTGGGAGCCGCCGAAGGTGGTGGACGCCGGGTCCGTGGAGCTTGCGCTCGCCGGGTACGGGGCGCGTGCGTGGCAGGTGGAGCTGGTCACGCCGGTGTTGGTGGATGCGCTGGTGACGAAGGGGGCCTAGACGCCGCTGGTCGCTCCTCGCGTGAAGCCGTTGTAGATGAACCGCTGGAGCGCGAGGAAGACGATCAAGGTCGGCAGGATCACCAGGACCGTGCCCGCCGAGATGATCTCCCAGTGGGCGCCGTAGGGGCCGCGGAAGCGGAACAGGGACGTCGAGATCACGCCAAGATCCTCGGAGGGCATGTAGAGGAAGGGGATGTAGAAGTCGTTGTAGACGGCTATCCCCTTCACGATCACCACCGTGGCGATCGCCGGCTTGAGCAGCGGCAGGATGATCCGGCGGTAGATCGTGAACGCGTTCGCCCCGTCCAGCCGGGCCGCCTCGTCCAGGGAGACCGGGATCGAGCGGATGAACTGCAGGAAGATGTAGATCGAGACGATGTCCGTGCCCATGGAGAGGACGATCGGCGCCCAGCGGGTGTCGAAGAGGCCGAGGCTCGTGACGATCTGGAAGGTGGCCACCTGGGTGGTCACCCCGGGGACCAGCGCGGCCAGCAGGAACAGGGCCACCACCAGCTTCTTGAGGCGGAAGGCGAACCGGTCGATGGCGTAGGCCGTCATCGAGCCGATGAGGACCGTGCCGCCGATGGCGGACACCACGATGAAGAGCGTGTTGCCGAACGCCCGGAGCATCCGGCCGTCCCGGAACGCGATCACGTAGTTGTGGAGGTTCAGCAGGTCGTCGGGCGGGGTCAGGGCTCCGCTGCCGTCCGTCATCTCCCGTGCCGACTTCAGGGAGGTGAGCAGGACGACGGCGAGCGGGAGCAGGACGACGAGCGTGGCGGCGATCAGGCTCGCGTAGCTGAGGGCACGGGCGGCGGTGCGGCGCGTCATACGAGGTCCACCCGGTCGTCGGGGACGAGCCGGCGCTGCAGCCAGGTCACCGCCAGGACGATCAGCAGGAGGACGACCGCGGCTGCCGAGGCGAGGCCGGTCTTGTTGTACCGGAAGGCCAGCTTCACCGTCTGGGTCACGAAGGTCTCGGTGCCGGTCGCGCCGCCCGTCATGATGTACGGCACCTCGAAGACCGAGAGAGAGCCCGAGACGGAGAGGATGACCGTGAGGGTGACGACCGGTCTGATGCCGGGGGCGATGATGTGGCGGAACTGCTGCCAGCGGCTCGCTCCGTCCAGCTCGGCCGCCTCGTACAGCTCGCCGGGGACGGACTGGATCGCGCCGAGGAAGAGGACGAAGTTCAGGCCCAGGTAGCGCCAGACGGAGACGCCGGCCAGGGAGGTGTTCGCCGAGAACGGGGTGCCGAGCCAGGCGTGGTCGGTGTGCACGCCGAACAGGCGCAGCACGGTGTCGAGGGTGCCGCCGTCCTGGAAGAAGTAGAGGAAGACGAAGCCGATCGCCACGCCGTTGATCAGGGACGGGAAGAACAGGACTCCCTTGAAGAAGTTCCGGAAGCGGGTCTTGAAGCTGAGGATCGTCGCGAAGTAGAGCGCGGCGACGATCTGTACGGCGGAGGCGGCCAGGTAGTAGCCGCTGACGAAGAAGACCTCGAAGAGGTCCTGCCGGGTGAAGATCTCCGTGTAGTTGCGGGCGCCGGTGTAGTGGAGTTCGGGGCTGACGCCGTCCCAGTCGGTGAAGCTGTACGCGACCATGTTCACGATCGGCGCGTAGGTGAAGGTGATCAGGAGGGCGAGGGGGGCCAGCAGGAACAGCCAGGGGGTGAGGGCTCGCGGGAAGTTCCTCATCAGGAGCCCGCCGTCTTCTCGGCCTCGGTCCACTTCTCGCCGAGATCGTTCAGGAATTCGTCGAGGCTGCCGTTGCGGGCACCGCGGGCGAGGTCGACCAGCTTCTGCCGGTAGTCAGGGGCGTAGATACCCACCTCTGACCGGGAATCGATGAGCTTGACCCTGGCGCCTGCGGTGTCGTCCAGCTCGATGAGCTTCACGCCCGCGTCCTCGTACGGCTTGAGGACGCTCGGCAGGGGTGCGTCCTTGAGCGGGGAGACGGCCAGGTTGTCCTTGTCGTAGCCGGAGTTGTCGGTGAACCAGTCGATCCAGGCGCGGGCGGCTTCCTTGTGCGGCGAGTGGATGTTGACGGCCTGGTTGTAGTCGGGGCCGACCACCGCGCAGAACGTGCCGCCGACCTGGGCCGGGAAGGGCATGAAGCCGATGTCGTCGGGGCTCTGGCCGGCCTTCTTCGCGGCGTCCCGGAACTGGATGACCGCCCAGGTGCCGAGCCACTGGGTGGCGGTCTTCCCCTGGGCCAACTTCCCTTTGGACGCCTCCCAGTTGGTGGTCGTCGGGTCCTTCTCGGCCAGGCCCTGGTGGACGATGTCGTAGAGGAGGGTGTCCCCGACGCGCAGGTCGGCGCCCGGCGCCCAGGGGTTGCCCTCGGCCAGTTTCGTGGTGGCCCCGGTGTCGCAGTGCACCGAGCCCCTGACGAACGTCCAGGAGGTCAGCGGCCACTGGGCGGCGAAGTTGGTGTAGTAGGGGACGGCGCCGGTCTTCTTCTTGATCGCCTTCAGGTCGGTGAGGAACTCGGCCGGGGTGGTGGGCCAGCGGGTGGTCCCGGCCCGCTTCCAGACGCGCTTGTTGTAGACGAAGCCGGGGGTGACCCCGATCGGGCTCTGGCCGTACACCTTGCCGTCGACGGTGGTGAAGTCGGTGAACCGGTACTTCTTCGCGCGCTCCGCCTGCGTGCCGAGCGAGGCGAAGAACCTCGGGTAGTCGCTCTTCTTGATGACCCCGGGGATCATCAGGACGTCACCGTAGTTCTCGGTGTTCATCCGGATCCTGACTTCGGACTCGTAGTCGGTGAGGGCCTGGAACTTCACCTTCACCTTGGGGTACGTCCGGTTGAACGCGGTCGCGTACCGGTCCATCGTGCCGTCCTGCACGAGGTCGGTGCGCTGGGTGAGGACGGTGATGGTCCCGCTGACCCGTGCCGGGTCGGTGGGTGCCACGGCGTCCTCGGCCTTCGTCGCGCCCCCGGTTCCGGTGCAGCCCGCGAGCAGCAGGGCGGCGGCTCCCACGGCCGTGGCGAGGGCGGTCGTACGGCGGTTCATGTGCATCAGCTCCGTTCGCGAAGTGACGGACGAGCACGTGCGGGGTTGGCTGGTTCGGCACTCTGACAGCGCTTTCTCAACCGGTAAAGTCCCAATCCCGCCAAGGAGGGCAAAGGCGCGTCCAGGACAGGCATCGACCGGTTTAGGGAGTGCGCATGCTGGAGGCCACACCGCTCACCGACGGCTGGACCCTGCGGCACGAGGGGGCGGATCTGCCGGCCCGGGTGCCGGGGTGCGTGCACACCGATCTGCTCGCGGCCGGGGTGATCCCGGACCCCTTCGTCGGCGCGAACGAGCGCGAGGTGGCGTGGGTCGGGCGGCGGGCGTGGACGTACGGGACACAGCTGCGGACCGCCTCCGGACACGAGTGGACCGACCTGGTCTTCGACGGTCTCGACACCGCCGCCGAGATCACCGTGGACGGCCGGCTCCTCGGCCGGGTGCGGAACATGCACCGCTCGTACCGCTTCCCCGTGACGGGGCTGGGCGGCCGGCTGGCCGTGCGGTTCGCGTCCGCCTACACCGAGGCGGAGGCGGTGCGGGACCGGCTGGGCGAGCGGCCCGCCGCCTACCCCGAGCCGTACCCGTACCTGCGCAAGATGGCCTGCTCGTTCGGCTGGGACTGGGGTCCCACGCTGGTGACGGCCGGGATCTGGCGGCCGGTGCGGCTCGAACACTGGTCCACGGCCCGGATCAGCCGGGTGCGCCCGCTCGTCACGGTGCACGGCGGCGACGGCGTCGTGGAGCTGCGTGTCGAGGTGGAGCGCACCCGGGTGGAGGCGCGGCTCGCCGTCGAGGCCCGGGTGGGCGGCCGGGTGGTGCGCGCCGGGCTGGAGGGGGCCGGCGGGGCGGTCCGGCTGCGGGTGCCGGACGTGCGGCGGTGGTGGCCGCGCGGCTACGGCGAGCAGCCGCTGTACGAGGTCGAGCTGACGTTGCTGCACGAGGACGTGCCGCTGGACGTGTGGCGGCGCCGGGTCGGCTTCCGGACCGTGGAGCTGGACCGGCGGCCGGACGCGCACGGCACCGGGTTCACCCTGGCCGTCAACGGCGAGCGGCTGTTCGCGCGGGGCGTCAACTGGATCCCGGACGACGTGTTCCCCTCCCGGATCAGCCGCGAGCGGTACCGGCGGCGCCTCGGGCAGGCCGCCGAGGCGGGCGTGGACCTCGTCCGCGTGTGGGGCGGCGGGATCTACGAGAGCGAGGACTTCTACGACGCCTGCGACGAGCTGGGCCTGCTGGTCTGGCAGGACTTCCCGTTCGCCTGCGCCGCCTACCCGGAGGAGCAGCCGCTGCGCGGCGAGGTGGAGGCCGAGGCCCGGGAGAACGTCGTACGGCTGATGCCGCACCCCTCGCTGGTGCTGTGGAACGGCAACAACGAGAACCTGTGGGGGTTCCGGGACTGGGACTGGGAGCGGCGGCTGGCCGGGGCGTCCTGGGGCGAGGGGTACTACCTGGGCCTGCTGCCGCGCGTGGTGGCCGAGATGGACCCCACCCGGCCGTACACGGCGGGCAGCCCGTGGTCCGGTTCCTGGGACCGCCACCCCAACGACCCGGCGCACGGCACCCACCACTCGTGGGAGGTGTGGAACCGCGAGGACTACACGGCCTACCGGCACAGCGTGCCGCGTTTCGTGGCCGAGTTCGGCTGGCAGGCGCCGCCCGCCCACGCCACCCTGCGGCGCGCGCTGCCCGGGGAGGATCTGGCACCGGACTCCCCCGGCATGCTGCACCACCAGAAGGCGGACGACGGCAACGGCAAGCTGGAGCGCGGACTCGCCCGCCACTTCCTCACGCCCGTACGGGACTTCGACCGCTGGCACTACGTGACCCAGGTCAACCAGGCGCGGGCGGTGGCCGCCGGGATCGAGCACTGGCGGTCGCACTGGCCGGTGTGCGCGGGCACGGTCGTCTGGCAGCTCAACGACTGCTGGCCGGTGACCTCGTGGGCGGCGATCGACGGCGACGGCCGCGAGAAGCCGCTGTACCACGAGCTGAAACGGCTGTACGCCGACCGGCTGCTCACCCTCCAGGTACGGGACGGCGGGCTGGTGCTGGCCGCTGTCAACCAGTCCGCCGAGGCGTGGCCGGGCTCGCCGGCCCTGCGCCGGATGACCGTCGACGGCACGGTGCTCGGCGAGGCGACCGTGGAACTGGCCGCCGGGGCACGGGCGGTCGCCTCGATCGCCGTGCCGCGCGAACTCCGCCCCGACGGTCCGAAGGAGTTCCTGGTGGCCGACGCGGGAGGGCTGCGCGCCCTGCACTTCCCGGCGCCGGACCGGGACATCCCGTACGTCCGGCCGGAGTTCGACGTGGAGGTGGCTCCGGGCGCGGTGACGGTGACGGCCCGTACGCTGGTGCGTGACCTGCTGCTCCAGGCCGACCGGCTGGACCCGGCCGCGCGGGCCGACCGGGGGCTGGTCACGCTGCTGCCCGGGGAGCGGGTCACGATCGGCGTGCACGGCTGGCGGACTCCCGATCCGTCCACCGCACGTTCCGCGCTGTACTGCATGGAGCCCGTCTGATGTCCCAGGCCCCGGTGCCCCGCGTCACCATCAAGGACGTCGCCGCCCGCGCCGGCGTGTCCAAGGGAGCCGTGTCCCTGGCCTTCAACCGCAAGCCGGGACTGTCGCAGGCCACCCGCGACCGGATCTTCGCGGCGGCCCGGGAACTGGGCTGGGCGCCGAGCCACACCGCGCGCTCGCTGGCCGGGGCCCGGGTGGACGTGATGGGCCTGGCGATCTGCCGGCCGGCCCGGATGCTGGGCCTGGAGCCGTTCTACATGGAGTTCGTCTCGGGCGTGGAGAGCGTGCTGAGCGAGCACTCCTGCTCGCTGCTGCTCCGGCTGGTGCGCAGCCCGGAGGAGGAGGCCGGGCTGCTGGAGACGTGGTGGAAGGGCCGGCAGATCGGCGGCTCGATCCTGGTCGACCTGCGCGCGGACGATCCCCGGGTGCCGGTCGCCCGGCGGCTCGGGCTGCCGGTGGTCGCCGTCGGCCATCCCTCGCTGACCGGCGGGCTCACCTCCGTGTGGACCGACGACACCACCGCCGTCACCGAGGCCGTGCGCTATCTCGCCGCGCTCGGGCACCGGCGCATCGCCCGGGTCGGCGGGGCGGCGGCCCTGGGGCACACGGGCATCCGGGCGGCGGCGTTCGACGAGGCCGGGCGGGCGCTGGGGCTGGCCGGGACATGGCAGGTGGCGACCGACTTCTCGGGCGAGTCGGGGGCGCGGGCGACGCGCTCGCTGCTCACGGCGGCGGCGCGGGACCGGCCCACCGCGATCGTCTACGACAACGACATCATGGCGGTGGCCGGGCTGTCGGTGGCGGCCGAGATGGGGCTGCGGGTGCCGGCCGATGTGTCGCTGCTGGCCTGGGACGACTCGCAGCTGTGCCGGCTGACGCATCCGACGCTGTCGGCGATGAGCCATGACGTGCACGGCTTCGGGGCCGAGGTGGCGCGGACGCTGTTCGGGGTGATCACGGGGGAAGGTCCGGGGTCGCGCCCGGTGCCGACGCCGGCACTGACACCGAGGGGCTCGACTGCGCCGCCGGTGTGACGTTCACCGCTCCAGCCGAGGGGACTGGGCAGTCACGTTACTCATAAGTAGCATGGGTCCTGAGCGCGCGCTCAGCGCATCGCAGCAGTGCCATCCCGCACCTGGAGGAGAGCCATCGTGCCTCGTACCGTCAGGGACGTCGTCTTCGTCGACGGCGTCCGCACCCCGTTCGGCAAGGCGGGCCCGAAGGGCATCTACCACGAGACCCGCGCCGACGACCTTGTCGTGAAGGCGATCCGGGAGCTGCTGCGCCGCAACCCCGGCCTGGACCCGAAGAAGATCGACGAGGTCGCCATCGCCGCGACCACGCAGATCGGTGACCAGGGTCTGACCCTGGGCCGTACCGCCGGCATCCTCGCGGGCCTGCCGCAGTCCGTCCCGGGCTACTCGATCGACCGCATGTGCGCCGGCGCCCTGACCGCCGTGACGACCACCGCCGGTTCGATCGCGTTCGGTGCCTACGACGCCGTCATCGCCGGTGGCGTGGAGCACATGGGCCGCCACCCGATGGGCGAGGGCGTGGACCCGAACCCGCGCTTCGTGAGCGAGAAGCTGGTCGACGAGTCCGCCCTGTTCATGGGCATGACCGCGGAGAACCTGCACGACCGCTACCCGCACATCACCAAGCTGCGCGCCGACGAGTACGCGGTGCGCTCGCAGGAGAAGGCCGCCAAGGCGTACGCCAACGGCAAGATCCAGCAGGACCTGGTGCCGATCTCGGTGCGCCGCACCAACCCCGAGGCCGGCGAGACCGGCTGGGGCCTGGTCACGGCCGACGAGCCGATGCGCCCGGGCACGACCCTGGAGAACCTCGCGGGTCTGAAGACGCCGTTCCGCGTCCACGGCCGGGTCACCGCCGGTAACGCGGCCGGTCTGAACGACGGCGCCACCGCGTCGATCATCGCGAGCGAGGACTTCGCCCGCGAGAACAACCTGCCGGTCAAGATGCGCCTCGTCTCGTACGCCTTCGCGGGCGTCGAGCCGGAGGTCATGGGCTACGGCCCGATCCCGGCCACGGAGAAGGCCCTCGCCAAGGCGGGCCTGTCCATCTCCGACATCGGCCTGTTCGAGATCAACGAGGCCTTCGCCGTCCAGGTCCTGGCCTTCCTCGACCACTACGGCATCGCCGACGACGACGCGCGCGTCAACCAGTACGGCGGCGCCATCGCCTTCGGCCACCCGCTGGCCTCCTCCGGCGTCCGCCTGATGACGCAGCTGGCCCGCCAGTTCGAGGAGCAGCCGAACGTCCGCTACGGCCTGACCACCATGTGCGTCGGCTTCGGCATGGGCGCGACGGTCATCTGGGAGAACCCGCACTTCGAGGGGGACAAGTGAGCACCACCGCTGAGCTTCTGAAGGGTGCGGCCGAGCTGTTCCCCGACGAGGTCGTGACGTCCGCGCACGTACGCCACCTCGACCTGCCGTTCGGCGCCGGGCGCTTCGCGCTCATCACGCTGGACAACGGCCTGGACCACACCAAGCCGACCACCTTCGGCCCGGCCTCGCTGGCGAACCTCAACACCGCCATCGACCAGGTCGAGAAGGAGGCGGCCGAGGGCACGATCGTCGGCGTCGGCCTCACCGGCAAGCCGTTCATCTTCGCGGTCGGCGCCGACCTCAAGGGCGTCGAGCTGCTGAAGAAGCACGAGGACGCGCTGGCCATCGGCAAGGGCGGCCACGAGGTCTTCAAGCGCCTCGCGGGTCTCGCGGTCCCGACCTTCGCGTACTACAACGGCGCGGCGATGGGCGGCGGCGTCGAGGTCGGCCTGCACTGCTCCTACCGGACCGTCTCCAAGGCGATCCCGGCGTTCTCGCTGCCCGAGGTCTTCCTCGGCCTGGTCCCCGGCTGGGGCGGCTGCGCCCTGCTGCCGAACCTGATCGGTGCCGACAAGGCCGTCTCGGTCATCATCGAGAACTCGCTGAACCAGAACAAGCAGCTCAAGGGCCAGCAGGTCTTCGACCTGGGCATCGCGGACGCGATCTTCGAGGGCGCGGACTTCCTGGAGCAGTCGCTGATCTGGACCGCGAACGTCCTCAAGGGCGACATCGAGGTCGAGCGTCCGGTGATCGACCGCGGCGAGGCCTGGGACCAGGCCGTCGCCAGGGGCCGCTTCATCGCCGACGGCAAGGTGCACGGCGCCGCTCCGGCCGCCTACCGCGCGCTGGACATCATCGCCGCCGCCAAGAACGGCGACCTCCAGCAGGGTTACGACGCCGAGGACCAGGCGCTCGCCGACCTGATCATGGGCGGCGAACTGCGCTCCGGCATCTACGCGTTCAACCTGGTGCAGAAGCGCGGCAAGCGTCCCGCGGGCGCCCCGGACAAGAACCTGGCCCGCCCGGTCACCAAGGTAGGTGTCGTCGGCGCCGGTCTGATGGCCTCGCAGCTCGCCCTGCTCTTCCTGCGCCGTCTGGAGGTGCCGGTCGTGCTGACCGACATCGACCAGGAGCGCGTCGACAAGGGTGTGGGCTACGTCCACGCCGAGATCGAGAAGCTGCTCGGCAAGGGCCGGATCAACCAGGACAAGGCCAACCGCCTCAAGGCCCTGGTGACCGGTGTCCTGGACAAGGCCGAGGGCTTCTCCGACGCGGACTTCATCATCGAGGCCGTGTTCGAGGAGATCGGCGTCAAGCAGACGGTGTTCGCGGAGGTCGAGGCGGTCGCCCCGGCGCACGCGATCCTCGCCACCAACACCTCCTCGCTGTCGGTCTCCGAGATGGCGTCGAAGCTGAAGCACCCCGAGCGGGTCGTCGGCTTCCACTTCTTCAACCCGGTCGCGGTCCTCCCGCTGCTTGAGATCGTCCGCGGCGAGAAGACCGACGACGCCTCGCTGGCCACGGCCTTCGCCGTCGCCAAGAAGCTGAAGAAGACCGCGGTCCTGGTCAAGGACGCCCCGGCGTTCGTCGTGAACCGCATCCTGACCCGCTTCATGGGCGAGATCCAGAACGTCATCGACGAGGGCACCCCGGTCGAGGTCGCCGAGAAGGCCGTCGAGCCCCTCGGTCTGCCGATGTCCCCGCTGGTGCTGCTGGAGCTGGTCGGTCCCGCGATCGGTCTGCACGTCTCCGAGACGCTGCACGGCGCCTTCCCAGACCGGTTCACGGTCTCCCCGAACCTCGCGGCCGTCGTCAAGGCGGGCAAGCGCGGCTTCTACGTCTACGACAGCGGCAAGCCGGAGCTGGACCCGGAGGTCGCCGCGCTGCTCAAGCAGGGCGACAGCGTCCTGACCGAGGAGCAGGTCCGCGAGCGCGTCCTCGACGCGGTGGCGCAGGAGATCGGGCTCATGCTCGACGAGGGCGTCGTCGCCGAGGCCCAGGACATCGACCTGTGCCTGATCACGGGCGCCGGCTGGCCCTTCCACCTGGGCGGCATCACGCCGTACCTGGACCGTGAGGGTGTCTCGGAGCGCGTGAACGGCAAGAAGTTCCTGGCTCCGGGCGTGGCGAGCGTCCCGGCGTAACACCGGTGAGCGTCCGGAGGGCCCCCGCGGCGGCGGGGGCCCTTCCGCATGCCCGGACCCGGTCGGACCCGCTCAGACCTGCCGCCACGCCTCCAGCGCCAGCCCCGGCTCGTCCTTCCGCCGGGTCAGCAGGAGTTGCCCGGTCGACGGGGACAGCGTCGCCGCCACCACCCGGCCCTCCTCGTCCGTCGCGAGGCCCACCAGCGCGTCCAGCGGCAGTTCGGGGCCCGACTCGGTCCACCAGGCGCCCGCCGACTCCAGCTCGGTCGGGTACGCGGCGAAGGCGACCCGGCGGTTCTCCGAACGCTGGACCAGCAGCGTGCAGTCGTGGCCGTCCAGGTCGCAGCGGACCGCCGACACCGGGCCCGGTCCCGCCGCCGGCAGCACGGTGACCGGCTCGCCGCCCGGGCGCCAGGCGCACAGCCCGCCGGAGGTGTCGGTGTAGAAGACGGTCGTACTCTCCGGGGAGGTCGCCAGGGCCCGCAGGGTGCCCGGGCGGACCGGGGCCTGCAGCGCCTCCTGCAGCACGGGCTGGGCGCCCGGCTTCTCCTGCCGCCAGTACAGCAGGCCCTGCGGGACCGCCGCGTACAGCTCGACCCTGCCGGACTCCCCGGTGACGGCGGCCAGTCCGTCCCGGACCTCACGGCCCTTCAGGTCCCGCCAGGGGTCCCAGCCGCCCTTCTCCTTCTGCGCGAGCATGCTCACCCCGCCGCCCTTGTTCGGGACGAAGACATGGGCACGGCCCTGCGCGTCGACCGCGACGGCGGGGGTGCCGGTCCGCTGCCCCGTCCGGTTCGGGTGGCCGATCGGGTTCCAGTCCAGGGCCGCCAGGTGCGGGCGGAAGTGCGTGGAGTGCACCAGCCCGGACTCGCCCTTGTGGGTGGGCCGCCAGGAGACCAGGTGGGCATAGCCGTCGGCGCCCTGGCCCGCCGCCAGGACGGAGTGCAGTTTCTGCTCGCCGCCCACCGTGCGGGGGGCGGTCCAGGGGCCGCCCGGGCCGCGCTCCGCACGGCACAGGACGGCGTCGCCCGACAGCTGGTAGACACTGAGCCGGCCGTCTCGGCCGCGAAGGAGCCAGTCGCCGTTCACCGGTTCACTTTACGTCGCCCGGTACCGGCCCCCACCCGTGGGATCCTTGCCGCATGAACGCCCCCGGCGACCCCCTGGATCCCCCCGTCTCCCCCGCCCCGCCGCTCGTCATCGTGGACGGCGCGAACGTCGTCGGCTCGCGGCCCGACGGCTGGTGGCGGGACCGCAAGGGGGCGGCCGAGCGGCTGCGGGACCGGCTGGCGAGCGAGGGCCTGCCCGGGCATCGGGAACCCGTGGAGATCGTGCTCGTGGTCGAGGGCGCGGCCCGTGGCGTGGCGTCCGTGCCGGGCGTGCGGGTGGAGTCGGCGCCGGGCAGCGGGGACGACCGGATCGTGGAGCTGACCGCCGAGAGCCCCGGGCGGTCCCGCCTGGTGGTGACCGCCGACCGCGAGCTGCGGCGCCGGGTGACGGAACTGGGCGCGGAGGTGGCCGGCCCGCGCACGGTCCTGGGCTGACCGCGTCCGCCACCCCAGGGCCTACGGCGTCCGGGCGTACAGCACCGCGCCGTCCACCCGGCCCACCTCCGTGTAGCCCTGCGCGAGCAGGCGGTTCAGGGTGGGGATGCGGTCGGGGGCGTACGGCTTGCCGCGGGAGTCGTCGACGACGAGGGCGGGGGCGTGCGCGGTCATCTCGCGCCGGAAGACCGGCCAGGCGCCGGGGACGGCGTACTTCTCGCCGACCTGGGGGCCGTCCCGGCCGCCGCTGTAGTTGGTCAGCAGGCCCGCGGTGAGGTAGCGGGTGGCGGGGGCGCGCCCGGCCAGCCAGTACGTCTCCGGGTGTATGCCCCAGACGAGGACCCGGTCGGCGGGTGCCGTGCGGTGCGCGAGGGCCGCCGCCAGCCGCTCGGCGTGCGCGAGTTCGGGGCGCGGGGCGATGAGGCCCCAGCCGACGAAGAGGGCGCAGGCGCAGGCCGAGGTGAGGACGGCGGCCAGGTGCCGCTCCAGGGGCAGGACGTGCAGCGCGGCGGTGGCCAGCAGGGCCAGCGGCGGGGTGAGTTGCAGGTAGTAGTGGCCGAAGAAGTGGCAGCCGAGGGCCACGGCGAGGGCCGAGGAGGCCAGCCACAGCCACAGCTCCCCCGCTCCGGCGCGGGCGATGCGCAGGGCCCGTACGACCGGCGGGATCAGCCCCGCCGAAGCCACCGCCAGGATCGCGGCGTTGGTGAGCGCGCGGGCCAGGACATGGAGTTCGGAGCCGGTGACGGAGGCGTACGCGGCGGAGCCGGTCACCGTCCAGAACAGGAAGCCGGCCGGATCCGTCACCAGGGCCACGCCCAGCACCGGGACGGCGAAGCCGGCCGCGAGCCGCGCCAGGCCCCCGCCCGGGCCGCCCCGCTGGTGCAGCAGCCAGGCCACCGGCAGCAGCACCGCGCCGCCGGTCTGCTTGGTCAGGAACGCGGCGGCGACGGCGGCCCCGGCCGCGCCCCAGCGCCCGCGGTCCGCGCACCACAGGGCGGCAACCGTGCCGGGCAGTATGAACACCTCGAAGGTGGCGGCCTGCGCGTCCTCGGGGTTGAGCCCGACCGAGACCAGCAGGTACAGCACCCCGGCGGTGCGGCCGGCCCGGTCGCCCCAGCGGCGGCGGGCCAGGGAGGCCAGCAGGGCGGCGGTGAGCAGCTGGGCGAGGACGGCGAGTACCCGCAGCGGGGTCAGCGAGCCGGAGCCGAAGACCGCGAACGCGGCCCGGTACAGCCAGGGCAGCAGCGGCGGCTTGCGGTCCACCACGGTGTCGTACAGCTGCCCGCCCTGGGCGAGCAGCCGCGCCTGTACGGCGAGGAAGCCCTCGTCCGGGTTCCACAGCGGCCGGGCGAAGGAGGGGATCCGGGTGGCGCAGGCCAGGGCCGCCAGGAGGGGCAGCAGCCGCGCCCAGTACGCCGTCCGGGTGACCGCGGTCCGTGCGGGGGCGAGCGGGGCGGCGAGCATGGTCAGCACGCTATCCGGCCCCGCGGTCCCAGCCGAAGCGGGACATACGGGGCCGGGGCGGGAGTCTGCGGGCTACTCGGCGGTTCCGTGCGGCGGGTGCACGACCTCGTCGACCGTGGTCTCCTCGTGCCGCCCGAGGCGGCTGTGCGAGCGGCCGTAGAGGAAGTAGACGAGGAAGCCGATGACCATCCAGATGGCGAACCGGAGCCAGGTCTCGGCGGGCAGGTTGAGCATCAGCCACAGCGAGGCGCACACGGACAGGATCGGGATGACCGGGACCCATGGGGTGCGGAAGGCGCGGTGCAGGTCGGGGCGGGTCCGGCGCAGGATGATCACGCTGAGCGCGACGACGACGAACGCGAACAGCGTGCCGATGTTCACCAGCTCGGCCAGTGCGCTCAGGCTGGTGAAGCCGGCCACGATCGCGATGATCACGCCGAGCAGGATGGTCGGCCGGTGCGGGGTCTTGAAGCGCGGATGGACGTGGGAGAAGAACCGGGGCAGCAGTCCGTCCCGGCTCATCGCGAAGAACACCCGGGTCTGGCCGAGCAGCAGGATCATGCAGACCGTGGTCAGGCCGACGGCGGCGCCGAAGCTGATGACGCCCGCGAAGAAGGGGTGGTCGAGCGCCTTGAACGCGTCGGCGAGCGGGGCGTCCACGGAGAGCTGGGTGTACTTCTGCATGCCGGTGACGACGATGGCGACGGCGACGTAGAGCACGGTGCAGATGAGCAGGGAGCCGAGGATGCCGCGCGGCATGTCCCGCTGCGGGTTGCGGGTCTCCTCGGCCGCGGTGGCGACGACGTCGAAGCCGATGAACGCGAAGAACACCACCGACGCGGCGGTGAAGATGCCCATCACACCGAAGTTGGACGGGGCCCAGCCGAACATCAGCTGGATCAGCGGGGCTTTGAGGTTGCCGCCCGCCTCCACCGCCTGGGCCTTGGGGACGAACGGCTTGTAGTTGTCGCCGTTGATGAAGAAGGCGCCCGCGATGATCACGATGAGGACGACGGTCACCTTGACGGCGACGACGAGCGAGGTGATCCGGGCGGACAGCTTCATGCCGACGACGAGGATGGCGGTGAGCAGCAGCACCAGGGCGGCGGCGAGGATGTCGAAGCCGAAGCCGGAGGCGCCGTCCCGGCCGCCCAGGGAGGCCGGCAGATGCCAGCCCCAGTTGTCCATCAGGGACCGGACGTAGCCGGACCAGCCGACCGCCACCACGGCGGTGCCGAGGGCGAATTCGAGGACCAGGTCCCAGCCGATGATCCAGGCGGGCAACTCGCCCAGCGAGGCGTAGGAGAAGGTGTACGCGGAGCCCGCCACGGGGACCGAGGAGGCGAACTCGGCGTAGCACAGGGCGGCGAGCGCGCAGGCGACGCCGGCCGCGACGAAGGCCAGGGACACCGCCGGGCCGGCGTTGTTCTTGGCGACCTGTCCGGTGAGGACGAAGATGCCGGTGCCGATGATGACGCCGACGCCGAAGACGGTCAGGTCCAGCGCGGAGAGGGACTTCTTGAGCGAGTGCTCGGGTTCCTCGGTGTCCAGGATGGACTGCTCGATCTTCTTCGTCCTGAAGAGCGTGCTGCTCACGTACCTACCTCCCACGCTCGTCGTCCTCGACATGATCGAGAGGGCCGGGGACGCGTATGCCCCGGCACAGGCAGGTTCACGCAAACGGGCCGGTTCCGCCACCGGGAGGAGTGGCGGAACCGGCCCGGAGGGTCGGTTTCTAGTCGCGCGCGGGCTGTACGGAATCGACCGCGCCGGCCGTCGAGTCGAACCGGCCGTCGAGCCGGGCGACCAGCCCGGTGACCTGGCGGGCGATGTCGGGCGCGGTCAGCCCGATCTCGGCCATGACCTCGGCGCGGGAGGCGTGGTCGAGGAAGCGCGGCGGGATGCCGAAGTCGCGCAGCGGCACGTCCACGCCCGCGTCCCGCAGGGCCTGGGCGACGGCGGAGCCGACACCGCCGACGCGGCTGTTGTCCTCGACGGTGACGACGACCCGGTGCCGCTCGGCCAGCGGGGCCATGGCCTCGTCCACGGGCTTGACCCAGCGGGGGTCGACGACGGTGGTGGAGATGCCCTGCCTGTCCAGCAGCTCGGCGATCTCCAGGCACATCGGGGCGAGGGCGCCCACGGAGACCAGCAGCACGTCCGGCCGGTCGGTGCCCGGCTCCCGGAGGACGTCCATGCCGCCGACGCGGCCCACGGCGGGTACGGCGGGGCCGACGGCGCCCTTGGAGAAGCGCACCACGGTCGGCGCGTCCTCGACCGCGACGGCCTCGCGCAGCTGGGCACGGACCTGGTCGGCGTCACGCGGCGCGGCGAGCCGCAGCCCGGGGACGACCTGGAGGATCGACATGTCCCACATGCCGTTGTGGGAGGCGCCGTCGGTGCCGGTGACACCGGCCCGGTCCAGTACGAAGGTCACGCCGCACTTGTGCAGGGCCACGTCCATGAGGACCTGGTCGAAGGCGCGGTTGAGGAAGGTGGCGTAGACGGCGAAGACCGGGTGCAGGCCGCCGTGCGCGAGGCCCGCCGCGGAGACGGCGCCGTGCTGCTCGGCGATCCCGACGTCGTACACGCGTTCGGGGAAGCGCTTGGCGAACCTGTCCAGGCCGACTGGCTGGAGCATGGCCGCGGTGATCGCGACGATGTCCTCGCGCTCCTCGCCGAGTCTGACCATCTCCTCGCCGAACACGGAGGTCCAGTCGGCGCCGGAGGAGGCGATCGGCAGGCCGGTGTCCGGGTGGATCTTGCCGACGGCGTGGAAGCGGTCGGCCTCGTCCTGGAGGGCGGGCTGGTAGCCGCGGCCCTTCTCGGTCAGGCAGTGCACGATGACGGGCCCGCCGAACCGCTTGGCGCGCGCGAGAGCGGACTCCAGCGCCTCGATGTCGTGGCCGTCGATGGGGCCGACGTACTTCAGGCCCAGGTCCTCGAACATGCCCTGCGGGGCGATGAAGTCCTTCAGCCCCTTCTTGGCGCCGTGCAGGGTCTCGTACAGCGGCTTCCCGACGACCGGTGTGCGGTCCAGGATGTCCTTCGTCCGGGCGAGGAAGCGCTCGTAGCCGTCGGTGGTGCGCAGGGTCGCCAGGTGGTTGGCGAGGCCGCCGATGGTGGGGGCGTACGACCGCTCGTTGTCGTTGACGACGATGACGAGCGGGCGGTCCTTGGCCTCGGCGATGTTGTTGAGCGCCTCCCAGGCCATGCCGCCGGTCAGGGCCCCGTCACCGATCACGGCGACGACGTGGCTGTCCCGCTTCTTCAGCTGGTTGGCCTTGGCGATGCCGTCGGCCCAGCCGAGCACGGTCGAGGCGTGGCTGTTCTCGATGACGTCGTGCTCGGACTCGGCCTGGGCGGGGTAGCCCGACAGGCCGCCCTTCATCTTCAGCCGGGAGAAGTCCTGCCGGCCGGTGAGCAGCTTGTGCACGTAGGACTGGTGGCCGGTGTCCCACAGCACCTTGTCCTTCGGCGACTCGAAGACCCGGTGCAGGGCGATGGTCAGCTCCACCACACCGAGGTTGGGGCCGAGGTGGCCGCCGGTCTTGGAGACGGCGTCGACGAGGAAGGTCCGGATCTCCTCTGCCAGCAGGTCCAGCTCCTCCAGGCTGAGCCGGTCCAGATCGCGCGGTCCCCTGATGCGGGTCAGCAGCGGCACCCGTGCCTCCTTGCAGTAGAGCTGATCGAGCTTTCGCCGGGCTCGCCCGAGTCTAATGTTCATGGTTTGCGGGACACGACAGCGCCCGGCGCCTTTCGGGCGCCGGGCGACTGGTCTACCCGTGGAGCTACGCGCGACCCGCGGTCTTCTGGGTCTTCCGCGTGATCGAGTCGATGACGACCGTGGTCAACAGCACAGCCGCGGTGATCATGTACTTCACCGGCTCCGCGATGGACTCCAGCTGGAGACCGTACTGGATGGACACGATCACCAGCACACCCAGCAGGGCGTTCCAGGTACGGCCACG
The DNA here is from genome assembly GCF_040645635.1 of Streptomyces sp. NPDC046727. Lineage (NCBI taxonomy): Bacteria > Bacillati > Actinomycetota > Actinomycetes > Kitasatosporales > Streptomycetaceae > Streptomyces > Streptomyces sp. NPDC046727. The sequence goes on along the minus strand of NZ_JBEYYR010000003.1, from coordinate 197,539 downwards.
CCCGCCGAACAGCGACGTGCCACCGATCACGGCCGCGGCGATCGCGTTCATCAGCAGGTCACCCGTACCCGCGCTCTGGTTGGCGGAGGCGATCTTCGAGGCCAGGAACAGACCACCGATCGCCGCGAACCCGCCGGAGATGGCGAAGACGGAGATCCGTACCGCCGTGACGCTGATACCGGCGCGCCGGGACGCCTCCACGCTGCCGCCGAGCGCGAAGACCTTGCGGCCGTAGGAGGTGCGGCGCAGCACGAAGTCGGTGCCGATCAGGAACACGAGGAAGATCACGGTGGCCAGCGGCAGGCCCTTGTACTGGTTGTACATGTAGGCCGCGGCGAAGGCGACCACCGCGAGCAGCGCCGTGCGCAGGACCGTGTCGCTGAGCGGCCGGGACGGGACGCCCGCGGCCTCCCGGCGCCGGTTGCCCAGGAAGGAGCTGATGAAGAACCCGGCGACCACGACGAGCGCGAGCCCGTACGCGGCGGCCACGTCCGTGAAGGTGTACGTGGTCAGCTTGCCGATCAGACCGTCGCTGTCGAGGTTGATCGTGCCGTCCTCGCCCAGCACCTTCAGCATGAAGCCCAGCCAGAACAGCAGACCGGCCAGGGTCACGGCGAAGGCGGGCGCGCCGAGCACCGCGAAGAAGAAGCCGTGCAGTGCGCCGATGGCGGCACCGGCGGCGATGGCGACGAGCACGGCCACCCACTCGGGCCAGCCCTGGTTGACCGTGAGGACGGCCGCGAGGGCGCTGGCCGCACCGCTGACCGAGCCGACCGACAGGTCGATCTCGCCGAGCAGCAGCACGAAGACGATGCCGACGGAGATCATCCCCGTGCCGACCATCGTGACCGTGATGTTGCTGATGTTCTCGGCGGAGAGGAACTCGGAGTTCAGGACCTGGAAGACGATGCAGATGATCGCGAGGCCCAGCACGACCGGGAGGGAACCCAGCTCGCCGGCCTTCATCTTGCGCTTGAACTCGTACCAGTAGCCGAGCAGGCCCTCTTCCTGGACCAGCAGGCGCGGGTCGACGGCGGTGACCGCGGCGGCCGCGGCCTCCGGGTTCACGACCGGGGCGTCCTGCGGCTCCTCGGACGTCTTGCCGGGGTTCGCGGAGGTCTTGTCGATGCTCACTTGGAAACCTCCCCGTTCGTGCGCGCCGCACGGCGGGTCACGGCGTTGTCGGTGGCGCCGGTGATGGCGGAGATGATCTCCTCCTGCGAGGTGTTCTTGACCTCGAAGACGCCGTTGTTGCGGCCGAGGCGCAGGACGGCGACCTTGTCGGCCACCGCCTTCACGTCCGCCATGTTGTGGCTGATGAGGATGACGGCGTGGCCGCGCTCGCGCAGGCGCTCGACCAGGTCGAGCACCTGGGCGGTCTGCTCGACGCCGAGGGCCGCGGTGGGCTCGTCCAGGATGACCAGCTTGGGGTCGCCGAGCATCGAACGGGCGATGGCCACGGTCTGGCGCTGGCCGCCGGAGAGCGAGGCGATCGGGATGCGGACGCTCGGGATGCGGATGGACAGCGTGGTGAGCAGCTCGCGCGAGCGGCGCTCCATCTCGACCTCGTCCAGGACGCCCCACTTCTTCAGCTCACGGCCGAGGAAGAGGTTGCCGACGACGTCGATGTTGTCGCACAGCGCGAGGTCCTGGTAGACCGTCGCGATGCCCAGCGCCTGGGCGTCGTGCGGCTTGCTGATCGACACGGGCTTGCCATCCCACTCGATGGCACCCTCGTCGATGGGGTGAACGCCGGCGATCGTCTTGACCAGCGTGGACTTTCCGGCGCCGTTGTCGCCGACCAGGGCGACCACCTCACCGGCGTGGACCTCAAGCTCTACGTCGGTGAGCGCCTGAACGGCACCGAACCGCTTGGAGACCCCGCGCAACGCCAGCACGGGCGTAGCGGACACGTGAACCATCTCCTTCGCCGCCTGACCCGGCGGGAGGTTGTGCAGAAATCTGGGTGGGTGGGTTGGGAGCAACCCTGTGGGTGTTCCGTCCGGCGCCCCGGGGCCGAGCTTGCGGGGCTGTCTGTTGCGCCGGGGCGCCGGAGGACCTGGGGGCGGCCGGTCTCCTTCACGGCGGGCGTTCGGGGGATGAACGCCCGCGGCCGGGAAGGGACCGCCTACCGCTTACTTGGTGAGGCCGAGCTTGTCGCAGGCCGACTTGTACTTGCCGGCGCAGATCTCGTCGGCCGTGTAGACGCCGTCCTTGATGACGGTGTCCTTGATGTTGTCCTTGGTCAGCGAGGTGACCGGGACCAGGACGGACGGGACGTCCTTCTGCGAGCCGCTGGAGACCTTGTTCTTGGCGATGGAGTCCAGCGACTTGCCCTGGGCGAGCGCGACGGCCATCTCGGCGGCGGCGTCGGCCTCCGGGGCGTACGGCTTGTAGACGCTCATGTACTGGTCACCGGTGACGATGCGCTGCACACCGGCCAGCTCGGCGTCCTGGCCGGTGACCGGGACGCTCAGGCCCGCGGCCTTGAGGGCGGTGATGATACCGCCGGCCATGCCGTCGTTGGCGGAGTAGACACCCGCGATCTTGCCCTTGCCGACCGCGGAGATCGCCGCCTCCATCTCGGAGTTGGCGTTGTCCGGCGACCACTCCTTGGTGTCGTACTCCTTGGCGATGGTGACCTTGCCGTCGAGGGCGGAGTGCGCGCCCTTCTTGAACTGGGCGGCGTTCGGGTCGGTCACCGAGCCGTTGATCATGACGATCTTGGAGGACTTGGAGGCCTTGCTGCCCAGCGCCTTCAGCAGGGCGTTGCCCTGGGTCTTGCCGACCTCCTCGTTGTCGAACGAGGTGTAGGCGCTGATCGGGCCCTCGGCCAGACGGTCGTAGGCGACGACCTTGATGCCCGCGTCCACGGCCTTCTTGACGGAGTTCTGGATGGCCTTGGCGTCGACCGCGTCCACGATCAGGACGTCCACCTTGTTGGTGATCATGGTGTCGACCTGCTGGGCCTGCAGGTTCGCGTCCTGACGGGCGTTGTTGTACTCGACCTTGGCCTTGCCGTTCGTCAGCTCGCCGATCTTCTTCTCGATCAGCGGCCGGTCGAACTTCTCGTACCGCGCGGTCTTGTTCTCCGGAAGGAGGAGACCGACCTTGATGTCGTCGCCCTTCTTGGCGGACGCGGAGGAAGAGTCGTTGTTGCCCTTCGACTCCTTGGCGCTGCCACAGGCTGCCAGCGAGACGGCCATCGCACCAGCGGCAACAGCAACGGCGGCACGACGCATACGTGCGTTCACTTCACAAACCTCCCTGACGAGGCCGCGTCGTTGCGGCCGAGGTGGCTGGAAGTCAACTCGGCCACACGTGCGACGTCAAGAAGTAAATCCTTAACGAGATGGCAACGGTGCCATCCGTTCTCTAAGTGAAGGCAGGGGCCGCCACCGGCAGCGCCCCCTCCAAAAGGGTCGAATCGCCCATCTCGCTGAGGGCGAGGGCGAGCGCGCCGAGCACCTCCGCACGACCCCCAAGTGCCCCCGGGAGGACGGACAGTTGACGCGCCGCGCTGGGGATGGCGTAGCGGCCGACGGACTCCCTGATCGGCCCGAGCACCAGCTCACCGGCCTCGGCGAGATCACCGCCGAGCACCACCCGGCTCGGGTTCAGCAGATTGCAGAGATTGGCCACTCCACTGCCGATGTGGCGGCCGACGTCGGCGATCACCCGACGGCAGCCCGGGTCACCGTCCCTGGCCAGCCGTACGACGCCTTCCATGGTCAGATCGGGGCCGTGACCGGGCTGGAGCAGCGGGAGCACATAGCGCGCCGCCGCGAACGTCTCCAGGCAGCCGCGGTTCCCGCAGCGACAGACCGGACCGGATTCATCGAGTGTAATATGCCCGATTTCACCCGCTGTGCCGCCGGGTCCTCGGTAGATCTTCCCGTCGATCACCAGGCCGGCGCCGACACCGCTCGCGACCTTGATGTACGCCAGGTCGCGCACGCCCTTGCCGCTGCCCCAGACCAGCTCGCCGAGGGCGCCGAGGTTGGCGTCGTTGTCCACGTGCACGGGCACGCCGAGCCGTTCGCGCAGCTCCTCGGCGGGCTTGGTGCCGCCCCAGCCGGGCAGGATCGCGGTGGACCCCAGCGTGCCCGACTCGACGTCGATCGGGCCCGGCACGCCGAGCCCCACGCCGGCCACCTTGGTCCGGTCCACGCCGGTCGCCGCGATCAGCCGGTTGACCAGCTGTTCGGCCCGGTCGAAGCCCTGGTCGGCGGAGGCGTCGACATCCAGCGGCTCGGCCTCCTCGGCCAGCACCTGATGGGCGAGGTTCCCGATCGCGACGCGCATGTGGGTGTGCCCGAAGTCGACACCGATGACGATGCCGGCGTCCCCGCTCAGGCTGACGCTGCGGGCCCGCCGCCCGCCCGCCGACGTGGGCGTGACCTCGACGGTTCCGCCGTCCTTCAGCTCCCGCACGATGTTGGAGACGGTCGCTGCGGACAGCCCGGTCGTCCGCGCGATCTCCGCCTGCGTGAGGGACCCGGCCAGCCGTACGGCCCGGACCACCCGCTCCAGGTTGGCTCGGTGCAGCGATGACTGCGACCCTGGAGTCTCCACGACGACCTCCTGAGCGCGGGGCCGCTTCGATGAGACCCCGCGTATGTCCAACTAGTGAACTCTAAGCTGAGCCGTTCGGGGCGACTTACGTCAAGAGGTTGAACCGTTTCCGGGTATCAGGACACACCCGCGCACGCCGCCCCGGAGGTCGGGAACGGCGTGCGCAGGGACGGTCGCGGAACGCGATCAGGCCCGGTTCACTTCAGTGTGGCCGAGGTCAGACCCGCCTGCACCTGGCGCTGGAAGGACAGGTACACGACCAGCATCGGGATCATGGCGATGGTCACGCCCGCGAACAGAACGGGCAGGTCGGAGGCGTACCCCTGCTGCTGTTGCAGCTGGATCAGGCCCTGGGTGAGGACGTAGCGCTCGGGGTCGGAGCCGCTCTGCGGCTGCATGAGGACCGTGGGCAGGATGAACTGGTTCCACTGGCCCAGAGTGTTGAAGATCCCCACGCTGATCAGTCCGGGCTTCGCCATCGGCAGCATCACCTGGAAGAAGGTCCGGGTGTGCGAGGCGCCGTCCAGGATCGCCGCCTCGAAGACCGCCGTGGGCAGGGTCCGGAAGAAGGAGTGCATGAAGAAGACCGTGAACGGCATCGAGTAGGCGATGTAGACCAGGATCAGCCCCTGGTAGGTGTTCAGCATGTCCAGCCGTTTGACCATGAAGAACAGCGGGACCAGGGCCAGGAACACCGGGAACATCGCGCCGGCCACGAAGAAGTAGTAGAGCAGCCGGTTGCCCCAGAACCGGTAGCGGGCCAGCACGTACGCGGCCATCGACCCGAACAGCATGGTCAGCGGCACGGAGAACACCAGGACGATCACGGTGTTCAGGAAGTAGTCGCCGATGCCCTTGTCCCAGGCGCGTGTGAAGACGTCGAGGGACCAGTGCTGCGGCCAGCCGAAGGCCGAGCCGCCGATCTGGGTGTCGGTCTTGAAGGAGCTGAGCACCAGCCACAGCAGCGGCAGCACGATCAGCAGGGCCCACAGGGCGAGGAAGCCGTGGGAGAAGACGTTCAGGACGACGCCCTCGCTGCGGCTGTCGCCCGGACGGGCGGGGATCTTGGCCACGGACCGCCCGGCCTCGGCGGGGGCGTTCTCCTTGATGGGTGCGCTCATCGTCGTCTCTCCCGCTCAGAACTCGATGCGCTCGCGGCGGGTGGCGCGCAGCGTGACCACGGACAGGACCAGCGTGAGCAGCAGCATGACCACACCCATGGCGCAGGCGTAGCCGCTCTTGCCGTAGTAGAGGAAGTTCCGCATCATCACCGTCGACATCACGTCGCTGTGGTGGTCGGGGCCGCCGCCGTACGCGCCCATGTTCTGGGTCATCGAGGACACCAGTACGAACATGTCCATGACGACGATGCCGAGGTAGACCCAGGCGGTCTGCACGGTGTCCCACAGCAGCGGCAGGGTGATGCGGAAGAAGGACTGGTTGCGGCTCGCCCCGTCGATCAGGGCGGCCTCGTAGATGTCCCGCGGGATGGACTGCATGGCGGCCGAGAACAGCACCAGGTAGAAGCCGACGCCGTGCCAGACCACGACCAGGATCAGCGCCCACAGCACCATGTTCGGCTCGTTGAGCCACTCCACGGGTTTGTCGGCGTCGACCAGCCCGAGCTTGATCAGGAAGCCGTTGAGCAGACCGCCGCCGTCACTGCGGTACACCGCGTTGAACAGCACGGCGAGAATGGCCAGCGACAGCACCTGGGGGAAGAAGTAGACGATTTTGTAGAACTTCGACCCGGCGACCCCCTGCACCCCGCCGGCCCGGCCGCGTCCGCCCGCGTTCAGCATGAAGGCGAAGAACAGGGCGAGCAGGATCGTGATCACGGGGATGAAGATCAGGAAGAGGATGTTGTGCCCAATGGCGTCCAGGAAGACATCGTCCTGGAACAGCGCCCTGTAATTGTCCAGACCAATGAAGCGGAAGGTCTGTGACTGCCCCTTCCAGTCGGTCAGCGAATAGCCGAACGTCTGGATGTACGGCCAGATCACAAAGATCACATAAAGCGCCACGGGGACGAGGAGAAACCCCGCGACGAACCGGTACTGCCCTTTACGCATGGCCTTTTTCCCTGCCCTGTTGTGGAGCGCCCCGTCAGGGGCGCGGGGAACTGCGCGAGGACCACCACACACCGGCACCCGCGATCGCACCCGCACCCCTACGGCGACTGGGCGAACCTAATCCCGGTGGTTCTTCTTCGACGCGGGGTCCTTGGCCTGCTTGTCCACCGCCGCCTGACACCTCTTCAGCCACTCCTTCGGCTGAATCCGCTTGGCCATCAGCTCGTTGGACGCGGCCTCGATGGCCGTACCCATCTCGCCGTACCACTCGGTGTACAGGTAGCGGAAGGTGTTGTCACCCGCGGCCTTGGACGCCTCGACCGTGGACTGGGTGCCCGGGCGCAGCTGGACGCCCGCGTCGACGCCGTCCTTGAGGATGGTGAGCGAGTTGGCCTGCTTGGCGAAGAGCGTCGACCACTCCTTGGAGAGCATGCGCCGCATGAACTCCTTGGCCGCGGGCAGGTTCGCCGCCTTCGCCGGGATGACGAACGGCTCACCCGAGCCGGCCCGGATCGCCTCGAACGGCAGGGTGCTGCCGGGCAGCAGCGGCATGGGCAGGAACTTCATGTCGAAGTCCGTCGGCGTCTGCTTGAGCTGCTCGTTCTCCAGCCAGGAGCCGGAGGTGATGAACACGGCCTTGTACTGGTTCCAGCGGGTCTGCGACTCGGTGTGGGTCAGGCCGTTCGTGCCGGGCATCAGATAGCCCTTCTCGACGACCTCGTAGATGGCCTCGATGGCCTCCTGTGCGGCGTCGGAGCCGACGAACGCCTTGGGGTCGAGGTTGTCGATCGCCTTCATGGCGTCCAGACCGCCCTTCTTGGCGATCAGGTCCATGATGGCGACGTTGATGTAGTACGGGTACTTGCCCTGGTGGGCGAGGCCGCCGATGCCCTGCGACTTGGCGTCCTTGCAGATGGCGAGGAAGTCGGCCCAGGTCTTGGGCTCCTGCCAGCCCTTCTCCTTGAAGAGCTTGCCCGAGTACCACAGGCCCCAGACCGTGTAGATGTAGTTCAGGGCGACGATCTTGCCCTCCTGCATGCCCGGGTCGAGCGTGCCGGGGATCAGGGTGTCGCGGACCTTCTTGGCGGGGTCGTCGACCGAGGGCGCGTCCAGCACCTCGGCGAGGTCCAGCAGCTGACCGTTCTTGTACAGGACGTCGATATTGATCTTCTGGGCGCCGGAGTCGTCCACGATGTCCGGCGGGTTGCCCGCGTTGAAACGCGGCTGCAGCTTGCCGGTGATCTCCTGGGTGCCGGTGTGGCTGGAGGTGATGCCGAGCTTCTTGGCGAAGTCGGCCTCCCACGCCTTGGCGTAGTCGTCACCGTATCCGCCCTTGAAGACGACGACGTCGAGCTTGCCGCCCTTCTTGGCGCCGAAGGGGTTGTCCTTGGACGTCTTCCCCTTGGTGTTGCCGTCGTCCGACTCGTCGCTGCCGCCGCCGCTGGCGCAGGCGGACAGCAGGCCCATCCCGGGGGCCGCGACCAGTCCGAGCGCCGCGGACCGCTTGATCAGATCACGACGGCCGACACCTTCAGCGCCGTGGTGCGCAGTGGATCCCATGCTCAAGTCCTCGCCTTCTCCAGGACTCAGGCGGTGAACCGGATCCTCCCCGGCACCGCTGTCGGGTAGTGCTGGGTCGTGCTGGAAACGCCGACAGGTATAGTCCACTTCCCGCCGGCGGAGCAAGATCGAATGCAGGGTTCGCGTTGGGTCTTTTCCGAGTTGAGACCTCGCGGAAATCTGAAGGCCCGTAGGGTGGCCCGCCGGAAAAAGTCGCGACATAAACTCCCTGAATGCCGCAGTCAACACCCTTGACACCATGGGCCACTTGACGACCTACTGGTTCCTGCGCCTCGTAGCTGACAACGTTGTCCAGAGGGGGCGCAGGAGGGGAAATCCGTAGATGCAGCGGAGAACGCGGCACAGATGGGGTCCGGCGGTCGTCCTCACGACCGCCTTTGTCATGGCCGTCGGCGCGCAGGGCGCCGCGGTCGCCCTGCCCGCCGAGGCTCCGGCGGCGGACCGGGAGTTCGCATCCTCGTTCGAGGCGGGCGAGCCGGCGCCGGACTGGCTGAACACCGTCGACACGGGCCCGGACGGCACCAAGCGCGCCTCGGGCGTCGACGGCGGGTACAGCACCGGCATCCCGGGCAACGTCACCGACCATGTCACCGAGGTCCGGGCGAGCGCCGAGAACGCGGGCGCCGGCGAGGTCAAGGAGAACCTCGCCGACGGCGAGCCCGGCACCAAGTGGCTGACCTTCCGGCCCACCGGCTGGGCGGAGTTCGACCTGGACCGGCCCATCAGGATAGCGACGTACGCGCTCACCTCGGCCAACGACTACGACGAGCGCGACCCCAGGGACTGGACCCTGCTGGGATCCACCGACGGCAAGGACTGGAAGACCGTCGACACCCGCTCGGGCGAGAACTTCTCCGAGCGCTTCCAGACGAAATCGTACGATCTGCCGGAACCGGCCGAATACCAGCACTTCCGGCTGGAGGTGACGAAGAACAACGGCGCCCCGGACATCCTGCAGCTCGCCGATGTGCAGTTCTCCACCGGAGGCGGCGGCGGTCCGGTGCCGCAGGACATGCTGACCCTGGTCGACAAGGGCCCGAGCGGCTCCCCGACCGCCAAGGCACGGGCCGGCTTCACCGGGAAGCGTGCGCTGCGCTACGCCGGCCGGCACACCGCGGACGGCCGGGCGTACTCGTCCAACAAGGTCTTCGACGTGAACGTGAAGGTCGGCCGCGACACCCGGCTGTCGTACCGCATCTTCCCGTCGATGGCCGACGGCGACCGCGACTACGACGCCACGCACGTCTCCGTCGACCTCGCCTTCACCGACGGCACCTACCTGAGCGCTCTGGGCGCGCTGGACCAGCACGGCTTCCCGCTCTCCCCGAGAGGGCAGGGCGCGTCGAAGGCGCTGTACGTCAACCAGTGGAACGAGGTGGCCGCGCGGATCGGCTCGGTGGCGGCCGGGAAGACCGTCGACCGGATCCTGGTGGCGTACGACTCCCCCGACGGCCCGGCGAAGTTCCGCGGCTGGGTGGACGACGTGTCGCTGAAGCCGGTGCCGCCCGAGAAGCCGAAGGCGCATCTGTCGGACTACGCGCTGACCACCCGCGGCACCAACTCCAGCGGCAGCTTCTCGCGCGGCAACGACTTCCCCGCGACGGCCCTGCCGCACGGCTTCAACTTCTGGACGCCGGTGACCAACGCGTCCTCGCTGAGCTGGCTGTACGAGTACGCGCGGGCGAACAACGCCGACAACCTGCCGACGATCCAGGCGTTCAGCGCGAGCCATGAGCCGAGCCCCTGGATGGGCGACCGGCAGACCTTCCAGCTGATGCCGTCGGCCGCGTCCGGCACCCCGGACACCGGCCGCGAGGCGCGGGAGCTGGCCTTCCGGCACGAGAACGAGACCGCGCGGCCGTACTACTACGGGGTGCGGTTCGAGAACGGCCTCAAGGCCGAGATGGCCCCGACCGACCACGCGGCCGCGCTGCGCTTCACCTACCCCGGCGACGACACGAGCGTCCTGTTCGACAACGTCACCGAGCAGGCGGGCCTGACCCTGGACAAGGAGCACGGGATCGTCACCGGCTACTCGGACGTGAAGTCGGGCCTGTCCACGGGCGCGACCCGGCTGTTCGTGTACGGCGAGTTCGACAAGCCGGTCACCGACGGCGCGTCGAGCGGCGTCAAGGGCTACCTGCGCTTCGACGCGGGCGCCGACCGCACCGTCACCCTGCGCCTGGCCACCTCGCTCATCGGCATCGACCAGGCCAAGGACAACCTGCGCCAGGAGATCCCGGACGGCACCTCCTTCGACACGGTCAGGGCACGGGCCCAGCGCACCTGGGACAAGCTGCTCGGCAAGGTCGAGGTGGAGGGCGCGACCCCGGACCAGCTGACCACGCTCTACTCCGGGCTGTACCGGCTGTACCTGTACCCCAACTCCGGCTTCGAGCGGGTCGACGGCAAGGACCGCTACGCCTCGCCGTTCTCCGCCATGCCGGGCCCGGACACCCCGACGCACACCGGCGCGAAGATCGTCGACGGCAAGGTGTACGTGAACAACGGCTTCTGGGACACGTACCGGACCACCTGGCCGGCGTACTCCTTCCTGACGCCCTCCCAGGCGGGCGAGATGGCCGACGGGTTCGTGCAGCAGTACAAGGACGGCGGCTGGACCTCCCGCTGGTCCTCCCCCGGCTACGCCGACCTGATGACCGGCACCTCCTCGGACGTGGCGTTCGCCGACGCCTACGTCAAGGGCGTGAAGTTCGACGCGAGGGCGGCGTACGACGCGGCCGTGAAGAACGCGACCGTCGTCCCGCCGATGTCGGGCGTGGGCCGCAAGGGCATGACCACCTCGCCCTTCCTCGGCTACACCGCCACCGACACCCACGAGGGCCTGTCGTGGGCGATGGAGGGCTACGTCAACGACTACGGCATCGCGAAGATGGGCGAGGCGCTCTACCGGAGGACCGGCGAGAAGCGCTACCGGGAGGAGTCGCAGTACTTCCTCAACCGGGCGCGGGACTACGTGAAGCTGTTCGACACCAGGGCCGGCTTCTTCCAGGGCCGGGACGCCAAGGGTGCCTGGCGGGTGGAGTCCTCGAAGTACGACCCGCGCGTGTGGGGCTACGACTACACGGAGACCAACGGCTGGGGCTACGCCTTCACCGCCCCGCAGGACAGCCGGGGCCTGGCCAATCTGTACGGCGGCCGGCAGGGCCTGGCCGACAAGCTCGACGCCTACTTCGCCACCCCGGAGACCGCCTCCCCGGACTACGTCGGCTCCTACGGCGGTGTCATCCACGAGATGACCGAGGCGCGGGACGTCCGGATGGGCATGTACGGCCACTCCAACCAGGTCGCGCACCACGTCATCTACATGTACGACGCGGCCGGCCAGCCGTGGAAGGCGCAGGCGTACGCGCGCGAGGCGCTGTCCCGGCTCTACACCGGCAGCGAGATCGGGCAGGGCTACCACGGCGACGAGGACAACGGCGAGCAGTCGGCCTGGTACCTCTTCTCCGCGCTCGGCTTCTACCCGCTGGTCATGGGCAGCGGCGAGTACTCCATCGGCTCCCCGCTGTTCAAGAAGGTGACCGTGCACCTGGAGAACGGCCGGGACCTGGTGGTGCGGGCGCCGCGGAACAGCGCGAAGAACGTCTACGTCCAGGGCGTGATGTTCAACGGCCGTCCCTGGACGTCGACCTCGCTCCCGCACTCGCTGCTGTCCAAGGGCGGGGTGCTGGACTTCTTCATGGGCTCCAAGCCGTCGGCGTGGGGCACGGGCAAGGACGCGGCGCCGGTCTCCGTCACCCAGGACGACGAGGTGCCGACCCCCCGCTCGGACGTCCTGAAGGGGGACGGCGCGCTCTTCGACGACACCTCGGCGACGAGCGCGACGCTCACCTCGGCGGACCTGCCGACCGAGGGCTCCGCGAAGCCGGTGCAGTACACGCTGACCTCGGCGGACCGCACGAAGGCGCCGGCCGGCTGGACCCTCCAGGGCTCCACCGACGGCAAGGACTGGAAGACCCTGGACCACCGCTCCGGCGAGGCGTTCACCTGGGACCACCAGACCCGCGCCTTCACCGTCGCCACCCCGGGCACGTACCCGAAGTACCGCCTGGTCCTGGACGGCGAGTCGACCCTGGCGGAGGTGGAGCTGCTGGCCTGACGGGCGGCGCGCGTGCGACAGTCGGCCCATGGAAGAGGTGCTCGCCGTACACCGGCTCCTCGCCCGGTGGGCCGGCTTCGTCGCGGAGGTCGAGGAAGGCTACGGCTGGTGCGCGCCGGAGTTCACCAACGACATGTCGTGCCGTTGCGAGCTTGCGGACCTGTGGCCCGCGCTGCCCGCGGAGACGGCCGCCACGCTGCGCCCGGTGCTCGACCGCTGGGACGCCCGGTTCCGCGCCGCCACCGTCCCGTGGCCGGGGCACGAGGAGGACCCCAGGTGGTGGCGGTGGCGCATCCCGCGGATGCTGGAGGCGGAACCCGGTGAGCCGCTGTACCGGGGCTGGCCCGGCGGATGGGACATGATGCCGCTCCCGAGACCGGACGGCGTACGGATCGAGCGATGAGGAAGCGGCCCGCCCCGGGAGACCGGGTGCGGGCCGCTTCGGCGTGCCGGGGTGTGGGCTCAGCCCGTGGCGAGGGTGAACACGTGCAGGTCCGCGTTCCGCGGGAGCGTGACGCTCGCGATCCGCTTGCCGGCCGGGGCCCGGTACGGCTCGGTGGCGAAGACGTACGTCGTCACCGGGTCCTTGTCCGCGCCGGCGACATTGCGGTACGCGGCCCTGGCGACGACCTGGTTGCCGTACTGGACGGTGCCGCCGCCTCCGCCGACGGTCCAGTCGGTGAAGGACAGGTCGGCGGTGTCGGTGGTGCCGTCGGTGTAGGTGACGGTCGCCTTGGCCTGCTGGTTGCCGTTGACCGCGCTGCCGATGAAGGACAACGCCGGGGCGGGAGCGGGGAGCCGGACGGTCTGGCCGGCCGCGGAGGCGTTGTCGGGGCGGCCGGCGGGTGAGGTGGGCCAGGTGAAGGCGAGGCCGTCGACGGTGCCGTGCCCGCCCGGGGTGAGGCCGGCCGCGGCGAGGGCCTGCCGGGAGTAGCTCCAGCCGCCGCCGTCGTAGTCGGCCTCGTCGTGGTCGCCGTCGTCGTCGGAGACACCCGTGTTGTCGTACGCGGCGAGCAGGGTGCCCGGCGCGGCCACGGTGAGCGCCACCGGCTGCCGGTACGAGGAGTCGCCCGAGGTCACCGTGACCTTGACGTCGGCGAAGCCCTGCTCGGCGTCCCGTGCCGCCGCGAGGGTGATCTCCTGGGCGCCGTCGGTCACCGTGCCCTCGGCGGGCGTGGCCGTCACCCCGGCCGGGGTCTCCACCCGGAAAAGCACCTCGGGGCCGGTACCGCCGGTCAGCGCCAGCGCCCGGATGCCGATCTTCGTGCTGTCGCCGGGGGCGAGGGTGGCGGTGGTGGGCCCGACACCGATCTGGTACGGCTGCTCGCCCTCCCGGAAGGACGGCGGCGGGCTGTCCGCGCCCCAGCCGCGGTCCGGGGCGGCGGAGAGGGTGTAGTCGAGCCGGCCGCCGTCCCGGACGAAGGACGCGGGCAGCCAAGGCCGGTCGCTGCTGCGGCCGTTCACCTTCAGGGACTGGACGTACGGGGCGTCGGCCGCCGCCCCGGTGGCGCGGACGGAGATGTCGTTGCCGTGCGGACGGTCGATCTCGACGCGCTCGAACAGCGGGGAGGCGAGGACCAGTTCGGCACGGGACGGCACCTGCGGGTACATGCCGAGGGCGGAGAAGACGTACCAGGCGGACATCGCGCCGAGGTCGTCGTTGCCCGGGATGCCGCCGGGCTCGGTGGACCACAGCTGCCGCATCGCCGCGCGGACGGTCTCCTGCGTCTTGTAGGGGGCGCCCGCGTAGTCGTACAGGTAGGGGACGTTGATGGACGGCTCGTTGTCCAGCTCGGACTTGGTGCCGCCCTTGCCGGTGAAGGCCCAGCCGCCGTCGGCGTCGTGGAAGAAGTCGTCCAGCCGGGCGAGCGCCTTGTCCCGGCCGCCCAGCGCGGCGAAGAGACCCGCCGGGTTGTGCGGGACCATCCAGGTGTACTGGGCGGCCGTGCCCTCGACGAACCCGTTGCCGGTGCCCGGGGTGAAGCCGGTGACCCAGCTGCCGTCGGCCTTGCGATCGGCGACGTAGCCCCCGGTGGGGTCGGCCGCGATGTTGACGTTGTTCTGCCACCACTGGGCGCGCCGGGCGAAGCCGGCCGCCGTGTCCTTCTCCCCCGCCGCGCGGGCGAGTCGGGAGATCGCGTAGTCCGCGGTGGACATCTCCAGGGTCTCGGCGGCACCGCCCCAGGCGTTGGACACGCTCGGCATGTAGTGCTGTGCGAGGTACTTGTCGAGAGAGGGACGCTGGCCGGCCGACAGCACGGGCTTGCCGGCCGGGGACAGATCCTGCGGGGTGGGCACGGTCGCCGCCCGGACCAGGGACTTCAGGGCGCCCTTGAGGTCGAAGTCCGTGCCGCCGAAGGCGTGGATGCCGGCGAGGGCGGTCGGCGAGGGGTCGCCGTTCATGACGTGGGTGCCGCTCGCGCCGTGCAGCCAGCGGTCCCAGACGCCGCCGTTCTGCCGGGCGAGTTCGTACAGGGACTGCGCGATGTCCGAGCCCGTGCGCGGGTCGAGCAGCGTCAGCAGCTGGACCTGGTCCCGGTAGACGTCCCAGCCGGAGAAGGTGCCGTACTGGGCGTGCCGGCGACGGTCGACCGTGTGCACGCGGCCGTCGGCGCCCCGGTACCGGCCGTCGGCGTCGCTGATGACGTTCGGGTGCAGCAGCGCGTGGTAGAGCGCGGTGTAGAAGGTGGTGCGCTCGGCGTCCGTGCCGCCGCCGACCCGGACGGCCCCCAGCCGCTCCCGCCAGGCCCGCCGGGCCGCTTCCCGGACCGCGTCGAAGGAGCGCCGGGGCGGGTTCTCGGCGGCCAGGTTGGCCTCGGCGGCCTCCCGGCTGACGTACGAGATGCCGACCTTGACGCCGACCGGCCCGTCGCCGGGCGCGAACTCGACGTATCCGCCCGCGCCCTTCCCGGCGACCGGCCGCCCGCCGTGCGAGAAGCCCCCGGTGCCGCCGGACGCCTCCCGGGACCCGGGCTCCAGCTTGTCGTCCTGCCAGGTGCCGGTGGCCTTGAAGGCGCGGTCGAAGCGGGCGGTGAAGTGGAGGGTGTAGTAGGCGCGCTGCCCTTCGGGATCGAGGTAGCCGCAGAAGTCGCCGGAGGTGACCGAGCCGAAGATCGTCCGGGTGTCCGGGTCGATGGTGACCGTCGAGTCCTGCGAGCCCACCTCGGAGTTGGCGGTGCGCACCAGCAGGGTGGCGGGCTTGCCGGCCGGGTAGGCGAAGCGGGCCGAGCCGGTGCGCGCGGTGGCGGTGAGGTCGGCGGTGACGCCGGAGGCCAGGCCGACCCGGTAGTGGCCGGGCTCGGCACTCTCGTCGGTGTGGCGGAAGTCGGAGGCGTAGACGGCGTCCTTGGTGTCGCTCGCCGGGGAGGAGGTGACCTCGCCGGCGTACGGGAAGAACGGGATGTCGCCGCTGCCGCCCGCGCAGCCGGTGCCGGACATGTGGGTCAGGCTGAAGCCGCGGATACGGGTGGCGTCGTACTGGTAGCCGCCCGGGGCGGCGGTTCTCGTCGCGTCGCCGCGGGTGTTCTCCGGGCTCCAGGAGAGCATGCCGAACGGCACGACGGCGCCCGGGAAGACGTCACCGCCGTTCTTGGTGCCGATCAGCGGATCGACGTACGGGGTGGGGTCCTTGACGAGGCCGGGAGGAGCTGCGGTCGCCGCGAGGACGGGGGTTGCGGTGCCGCCGGTCGCGAGCAGCGCGGCCAGCAGCAGGGACATGGGTCGGAAACGCATGACGCGGCCCTTCCTCCTATCGGACGGGTCGCGCACCACAGGTCGCACAAGCCGCAGGGACAGTAGCGTGCGTCACCCGTACCACGGAAGACCGCGTGCACCCCGCCCGGCGCGCGCCGGGATCACCCGCTCGGACTAACCAAGTCGCTTGACATCGTTGTCCGTTGAGGCGGTAGAGTCATGTGCAGACGATATGACAACGATGTCGCGCGACTTCAGGTCGCCGCACAAGCCACGCAGTTGCAGGCCATCCCCATCCGGGCAGGGATCCCACCCCCCTCACCTGCCCGGCTCGCGGACCCGGTGCGCACGGCCACCGGGTCCGCCCAGAGCGGCTCAACCCACCTGACAGGGCAGGCTGGTGGCGCTGTCGCCGCCGTCCCCCTGGACGACGTAGCCGAACGTCGTGGACCGGCCGGGACTCAACGAGCCGTTCCAGTCGGCGTTGTGGACCATGACGTCCCGTCCGGTGTAGGTGGCGTTGCCGTTCCAGAGGCTGGCCACCTTCTGGCCGGCCGGCAGCGTCCAGTCGACCATCCAGCCGAGCATCGGCACGTCACCGCTGTTGGTCACCGTCACCTCGGACTGGTAGCCGCCGGACCAGCTGCCCGTCGTCCTGCGGGTGGCGGTGCAGGTGCCGGGCGGCGGCTCGGTGGGGCTGCCGGGGTCGTGGACGCCGGTCACCTCGCCGTTGCCGCCGTCGAACACGACGTCGGAGCAGGAGTAGAAGGTCTCCGCGCTGTCCGACCGCTGCCACACCATGTAGATGACGTGCCGCCCCGACTTGCCCGACGGGAGCGCGCCGGTCCAGGAGTAGTTCGCCTCGACCGTGCCCGGCGAGCCGTGCAGCGGCGGGTGGTCGACGGTGAGGAAGGGCCGGTCCTCCATCTGGTCCCAGGTGAGCGGCTTGGCCGGGTCGTAGCCGTCCTTGGTGACGTAGACGTAGAACCAGCCGGGGTGCGCCGCCCAGGCGTTGTAGGAGAAGTCGACCGTGGCGCCCGCGGTCAGGTGGGTCACCGGCCAGTCGTCCCGGGCCAGGTCGAAGCCGGTGAAGTTGGGATTGCCGCCGCTGCACAACTGCCCGTCCGGCA
This sequence comes from Streptomyces sp. NPDC046727, assembly GCF_040645635.1. Classification (NCBI taxonomy): domain Bacteria; kingdom Bacillati; phylum Actinomycetota; class Actinomycetes; order Kitasatosporales; family Streptomycetaceae; genus Streptomyces; species Streptomyces sp. NPDC046727. Next base: position 180,365 of record NZ_JBEYYR010000003.1, on the reverse strand, counting down.
CGAAGCCACGGGTGCGGCCGGCACCGTCGGAGCGGAGCACGGAGAACCAGTTGTAGAACGGCGTGGTCCCGCCGGCCTGCTGGGCCGCCTTGCAGGCCGGGTTGACGGCCTTGATCTCACCGGTGTCGGTGAGCGCGTCCTGCCAGCACAGGAAGGTCCGGCTGCCCGGCTTCATGGGGGTGCCGTGGGCGGAGGCCGGGGTGCCCGCGGCGAGGACCAGGCCGAGGGCGGGCAGGGCGGTGAGCAGGGCCAGGGCGATCAGGAAGAAGGCCGACCGGCGGCTGCGGCGCGGTAATCGCGGACGGAAGCAGGTTGGGGTTGTCAGATGCATGACACTCGATGTCCTCCTCGGTGACGGGGCAGGGCCCAGGTGGAGTACAGGGGTCTATGGATCTATGGGTCTTGGGTCTATGGACCTTGGGGCTATGGGAGCGCTCCCATAACCTCCATTTCGTGAAGCTAGCGCCAAGCGCCGTCGCTGTAAACGCCCCTGCGGCGACCGGACGGGAGGGGTCTCCGAGGAGCACACTGGAGACGCGGAGAGGGGGCGTTCGGAGGGCGGGGGGAGGACGAGGAGGGAGAACGCAGATGACGCGTCCGGTCGGTATCGACCTCGGTACGACGAACTCGGTGGTCTCGGTCCTTGAGGGCGGCGAGCCCACCGTCATCACCAACACGGAGGGAGCACGGACCACACCGTCGGTCGTGGCGTTCGCGAAGAACGGCGAGGTGCTGGTCGGCGAGGTGGCCAAGCGGCAGGCCGTGACGAACGTGGACCGCACCGCACGCTCGGTCAAGCGGCACATGGGTGATCACGCGTGGCGGTTCCCCGGGCAGGAGGACATCGACGGCAGGCGGTACACGGCGCAGGAGATCTCCGCGCGCGTGCTGCAGAAGCTGAAGCGGGACGCGGAGGCGTACCTCAGCGAGGACGTGACGGATGCCGTCATCACCGTGCCCGCGTACTTCGACGACGCCCAGCGGCAGGCCACCAAGGAGGCCGGTGAGATCGCGGGCCTGAACGTCCTGCGGATCATCAACGAGCCGACGGCGGCGGCGCTGGCGTACGGGCTGGACAAGGAGAACGACCAGACGGTCCTCGTGTTCGACCTCGGCGGCGGCACCTTCGACGTGTCCCTCCTTGAGATGGGCGAGGGCGTCATCGAGGTGAAGGCCACCAACGGTGACACGCACCTCGGCGGCGACGACTGGGACCAGCGGGTCGTGGACCACCTGGTCACGCAGTTCAAGAACAACTACGGCGTCGACCTGGCCAAGGACAAGATGGCCGTGCAGCGGCTGCGGGAGGCGGCGGAGCGGGCCAAGATCGAGCTGTCGTCCTCCAGCGAGACCACCATCAACCTGCCGTACATCACGGCGTCCGCCGAGGGCCCGCTGCACCTGGAGGAGAAGCTGACCCGCGCCCAGTTCCAGCAGCTGACCGCGGATCTGCTGGAGCGCTGCAAGGGGCCGTTCCACAACGCGGTCAAGGACGCCGGGATCAAGGTGTCCGACATCGACCACGTGGTCATGGTGGGCGGTTCGACGCGGATGCCGGCCGTGACGGAGCTGGTGAAGGAGCTGACGGGCAAGGAGCCGCACAAGGGCGTGAACCCGGACGAGGTGGTGGCCATCGGTGCCAGCCTGCAGGCCGGGGTGCTCAAGGGCGAGGTCAAGGACGTCCTGCTGCTCGACGTCACCCCGCTGTCCCTCGGCATCGAGACCAAGGGCGGCATCATGACCAAGCTGATCGAGCGGAACACGACGATCCCGACCCGGCGTTCGGAGATCTTCACGACGGCCGAGGACAACCAGCCGTCCGTGCAGATCCAGGTCTACCAGGGCGAACGGGAGATCGCGGCGTACAACAAGAAGCTCGGCATGTTCGAGCTGACCGGTCTGCCGCCGGCCCCGCGCGGGGTGCCGCAGATCGAGGTGGCCTTCGACATCGACGCCAACGGCATCATGCACGTCACGGCCAAGGACCTCGGCACCGGCAGGGAGCAGAAGATGACGGTGACCGGCGGTTCGGCCCTGCCCAGGGACGACATCGACCGGATGGTCCGGGAGGCGGAGCAGCACGCGGAGGAGGACCGCACCCGGCGGGAGGCTGCGGAGACGCGGAACCAGGCCGAGCAGCTCGTCTACTCCACCGAGAAGCTGATCAAGGACAACGGGGACAGGATCCCGGCCGACGCGAAGTCCGAGACGGAGGCGGCGCTGGCCGAGCTGAAGGAGAAGCTGAAGTCGGAGGACTCGGCCGCGATCCGGCAGGCCCTGGACCGGGCGGCGCAGGCCGCCCAGCGGATCGGTACGGCGCTGTACGAGCGGTCGCGGACGGAGCAGGCCGAGCAGACCGCGCAGGCCGGTGCCGACGGCCGGACGGCCTCCGGGCAGGACGACGTGGTGGATGCCGAGATCGTCGACGACGACAAGCCGGAGGCGGGCTGACGATGGACGGCGCGCGGATGCGGAGCGGCGGTGAGGCGGAGCGCCTGCTGGCGGAGCGCACCGCCGATCTGCAGAGAGTGAAGGCGGAGTACGACAACTACCGCATGCGGGTGCGGCGGGACCGGCTGGCGGTGCGGGAGATCGCCGTCTCCAATGTGCTGGCCGCTCTGCTGCCGGTGCTGGACGCCGTGGACCGGGCGTACGCGCACGAGCCGCTGACTCCCGGCCTGAGGGACATCGGGGACACGCTGCGGACCCAGCTGGGCTCGCTGGGGCTGCGGGATTTCGGGGAGGAGGGTGATCCGTTCGATCCGGTGTGCCACGAGGCGGTCGTGCACCGCGCGGCCCCGGGCGCCGAGCGCCTGGTCTGCGCGGAGATTCTGCGCCCCGGCTACCGGGTCGGGGACAGGCTGCTGCGCCCCGCGTGCGTGGCGGTCACCGGGCCGCCGTGACCCGGGGTCGGCGGCCCGCTGGATACGGCCGGGCGGTGGTCGGTGTGTCCACCTCGTGGACTGACCATAGCCACCTGGAAAACACCAGTGCTACAAATACCGCATGTTGGACGTACCTGCCCGATTCAGGCGTCTCGCATGGCGCACTGTGATCGGGAAGAGTCCCCGCAGCGTTGCTGGGCAGGTCTTCCTGCTCCAGGTCGCGCTGGTGGTGTTGCTCGTGCTGTGCGCCGTCCTCGCTCTGGTCCTGCAGTCGAAGCACGACACCAGCACCGAGGCCAGGCGCCGGTCCATCGCGGTCGCTCAGACGTTCGCGCATGCTCCGGGCGTGCTCCAGGCGCTGCGCCTGCCCGACCCGTCCAAGGTCCTCCAGCCGCGGACCGAGGCGATGCGCAAGGCCGCGCACGTGGACTTCATCGTGGTCATGGACACCCACGGCATCCGCTACACCCACCCGATCCCCAGCCGCATCGGCCAGCGGTTCGTGGGCACCATCGGGCCGTCGCTGGCCGGGAAGGTCTACACCGAGAGCGTGCACGGCCCGCTGGGCCACGAGGTGCAGGCCACCGTGCCCATCGACGACACCCACGGCAAGGTGGTCGCTCTCGTCTCCGCCGGGCTGAAGGTCAAGAACGTCACCAGCGCGCTGAACCGGCAGCTGCGGATCATCCTGGCCGCCGGGGGCACCGCGCTGATGCTGTCGACCGGCGGTACGGCCCTGGTGGGCAGGAGGCTGCGGCGGCAGACGCACAGCCTGGCCCCGGACGAGATGACCCGGATGTACGAGCACCACGACACGGTCCTGCACTCGGTGCGCGAGGGCGTGCTCATCATCGACGCCGACGGCCGGCTGCTGCTCGCCAACGACGAGGCCCGGCGCCTGCTGGACCTGCCCCCGGACGCCGAGGGGCGCACGGTGCGGGAGCTGCCGGATCTCGAACCCGCGACGGTGGAGCTGCTCGTCACCGGGCGGGAGGCCAGCGACGAGGTGCACCTCGCCAAGGGACGGCTGCTCGCGGTCAACCAGCGGCCCACGGACCGTGCGGGATGCCCCAGGGGAACGGTCGTGACGCTCCGCGACTCCACCGAGCTGCAGGCGGTGTCCGGCCGGGCCGAGGCGGCCAGGGAGCGGCTGGACCTGCTGTACGACGCGGGCCTGCGCGTCGGCAGCACCCTGGACGTGGTCCGCACGGCCGACGAGCTGGCGCGGATCGCCGTGCCCCGCTTCGCCGACTTCGTCACCGTCGACCTGGCCGACGCCGTGCTGCACGGGGAGGAGCCGGCCCCGACCGCGACGGACATGCGGCGCGTCGCCGTGTGCGGCATCCGGGACGACCACCCCCTCTACGAGCGGGGCCGGCTGATCGACTTCGTGCCCTCCAGCCCGCAGGCCCGCGGCTACGGCGCCGGCCGCTCCGAGCTGGTCGACCTGCCCGCGGAGGCGGACTGGCGGGCGCAGGATCCGGAGCGGGCCCGGCAGATCCTGGACTACGGCATCCACTCGCACATCACCGCGCCGATCCGGGCCGGCGGTGTCGTACTCGGCATGGTCAACTTCTGGCGCGCCGACCGGGAGCCGTTCGACGCGGAGGAGCTGTCCCTGGCGGAGGAGCTGGTGGCCCGGGCCGCGGTCAGCATCGACAACGCCCGCCGGTACACCCGCGAGCACGCCCTCGCGGTCACCCTGCAGCGCAGTCTGCTGCCGCGGGCCCTGCCCGAGCAGACCGCTCTCGACGTCGCCTACCGCTATCTGCCGGCGCAGTCGGGGGTGAGCGGGGACTGGTTCGACGTGATCCCGCTGCCGGGCGGCCGGGTGGCGCTGGTCGTGGGGGACGTGGTGGGGCACGGTCTGCACGCCGCCGCGACGATGGGCCGGCTGCGGACCGCGGTGCACAACTTCTCCACGCTGGACCTGCCGCCCGACGAGCTGCTCCACCATCTGGACGACCTGGTCGGCCGCATCGACCAGGACGAGGTCAGCCCGGAGCGGGCCGGCGAGATCGTGGGCGCCACCTGTCTGTACGCGATCTACGACCCGGTGACGCGCCGCTGTGCCATGGCCCGGGCGGGGCATCTGGCGCCCGCGCTGGTCCACCCGGACGGCAGCGTCACCTTCCCCGACCTGCCGGCCGGGCCTCCGCTGGGCCTGGGCGGCATGCCGTTCCAGACGGCCGAGCTGGAGCTGGCCGAGGGCAGCCAGCTCGTCCTGTACACCGACGGTCTCGTCGAGGACCGCACCCGGGACCTGGACGAGGGCCTGGAGCTGCTGCGCCAGGCACTGGCGGGCCACCCCGGCCGGTCGCCGGAGGAGAGCTGCCAGGCGGTGCTGGAGCAGCTGCTGCCCGAGCGTCCCCGGGACGACGTCGCCCTGCTCGTCGCCCGCACCCGGGCGCTGCGGGCCGACCAGGTCGCCGACTGGGACGTGCCGCGCGACCCGGCCGCGGTGTCGGGGATGCGCGGCGCCGTCTCCGCCCAGCTGGAGGAGTGGGGCCTGTCCGAGCTGGGCTTCGGCATGGAGCTGGTGCTGAGCGAGCTGATCACCAACGCCATCCGCTACGGCTCCGATCCGATCCATGTGCGGCTGATCCATGACCGCACGCTGATCTGCGAGGTGTCCGACGGCAGCTGCACCTCGCCGCATCTGCGGTACGCCGCGACGACCGACGAGGGCGGCCGGGGCCTGTTCCTGGTCTCGCAGCTGACGGAGCGCTGGGGCACCCGGTACACCCCGCAGGGCAAGGTGATCTGGGCCGAACTGACGGTGCCGGACCTCACGGCGTTGCTCGGGGACTGAGGGATTCCGCGGGGGGGCGGGGACCCGGCCCAGCGGGCGCGGCTGCCGTCGTACGACGACCGCGCACACCCCGCCCGCGACCGCGAGCGCGGCGGCGCCGGCCGCGGTCTCGGTCCGGATCCGTGTGCCGGGGGTACGGCGAAGGGCCGCACCCCCGGCACGGGGATGCGGCCCTGAACCGCCCGACTCGCCGCTTACTTGCGGATCAGGTTGCGCAGCACGTACTGCATGATGCCGCCGTTGCGGTAGTAGTCGGCCTCACCGGGGGTGTCGATGCGGACGACCGCGTCGAACTCGACACCGGTGTCGGTGGTGACCTTGACCGTGCGCGGCGTGGTGCCGTCGTTCAGCTCGGTGACGCCGGCGATGGAGAAGGTCTCCTCACCCGTCAGGCCGAGGGACTGGGCGGAGGCGCCCTCCGGGAACTGCAGCGGCAGGACGCCCATGCCGATGAGGTTCGAGCGGTGGATGCGCTCGTACGACTCGGCGATGACGGCCTTCACACCGAGCAGCGCGGTGCCCTTGGCGGCCCAGTCGCGGGACGAGCCGGAGCCGTACTCCTTGCCGGCCAGGACGACCAGCGGGATGCCCTGCTCGATGTAGTTGCGGGAGGCGTCGTAGATGAACGACACCGGACCGCCGTCCTGGGTGAAGTCGCGGGTGTAGCCGCCCTCGGTGCCCGGCGCGATCTGGTTGCGCAGGCGGATGTTGGCGAACGTGCCGCGGATCATGACCTCGTGGTTGCCTCGGCGGGAGCCGTAGGAGTTGAAGTCACGACGCTCCACACCGTGCTCGGTGAGGTACTTGCCGGCCGGGGTGTCGGCCTTGATGGCACCGGCCGGGGAGATGTGGTCGGTGGTGACCGAGTCGCCCAGCTTGGCGAGCACGCGGGCACCGGCGATGTCGGTGACCGGGGCCGGCTCCATGCCCATGCCCTCGAAGTACGGGGGCTTGCGGACGTAGGTGGACTCGGCGTCCCACTCGAAGGTGTTGCCGGTCGGGACCGGGAGGGACTGCCACTGGGCGTCGCCCGCGAAGACGTCCTGGTAGGACTTGTTGAACATGTCCTCGCCGATGGCGTTGGCCACGACGTCGTTGACCTCGGCCTCGGTCGGCCAGATGTCGGTCAGGTAGACCGGGTTGCCGTCCTGGTCGGTGCCGAGGGCGTCCTTGGTGATGTCCACCTTCATGGAGCCCGCGATGGCGTACGCGACGACCAGCGGCGGGGAGGCCAGGTAGTTCATCTTGACGTCGGGGTTGATCCGGCCCTCGAAGTTCCGGTTGCCGGAGAGGACCGAGGTGACCGCGAGGTCGTGGTCGTTGACGGCCTTGGAGACCTCCTCCGGCAGCGGGCCGGAGTTGCCGATGCAGGTGGTGCAGCCGTAACCGACGAGGTTGAAGCCGACCTTGTCCAGGTACGGGGTCAGGCCCGCCTTGTCGAAGTAGTCGGTGACGACCTTGGAGCCCGGGGCGAGGGTGGTCTTGACCCACGGCTTGCGGGTCAGGCCCTTCTCGACCGCCTTCTTGGCCACCAGGGCGGCGGCGACCATGACGTACGGGTTGGAGGTGTTGGTGCAGGAGGTGATGGCCGCGACCGTCACCGCACCGTGGTCGATCTCGTACGTCGAGCCGTCGGGGGCGGTCACGGTGACCGGGTTGGACGGGCCGCCGTTCGGGTGGATGGCCGGGGCGTCGGAGGCCGGGAAGGACTCCTGGCCCGCCTCGTCCACGGTGTCCACGTAGTTGCGGACGTCCTGCTTGAACTGCTCGGCGGCGTTGGCCAGGACGATACGGTCCTGCGGGCGCTTCGGGCCGGCGATGGAGGGGACGACCGTGGAGAGGTCCAGCTCCAGCTTCTCGGAGAAGTCCGGCTCGGCGGCCGGGTCCAGCCAGAGGCCCTGCTCCTTGGCGTAGGCCTCGACCAGGGCGACCTGCTGCTCGGAGCGGCCGGTCAGGCGCAGGTAGTTCAGGGTCTCGCCGTCGATCGGGAAGATCGCGGCGGTGGAGCCGAACTCCGGCGACATGTTGCCGATGGTGGCGCGGTTGGCCAGGGAGGTGGCGGCCACACCCTCGCCGTAGAACTCGACGAACTTGCCGACCACACCGTGCTTGCGCAGCATCTCGGTGATGGTGAGCACGAGGTCGGTGGCGGTGGTGCCGGGCTGCAGCTCACCGGTGAGCTTGAAGCCGACGACGCGCGGGATGAGCATGGAGACCGGCTGGCCGAGCATCGCGGCCTCGGCCTCGATGCCGCCGACGCCCCAGCCCAGCACACCGAGGCCGTTGACCATGGTGGTGTGCGAGTCGGTGCCGACGAGGGTGTCGGGGTAGGCCTGGCCGCCCCGCACCATGACCGTACGAGCGAGGTGCTCGATGTTGACCTGGTGGACGATGCCGGTGCCCGGCGGGACGACCTTGAACTCGTCGAAGGCGGTCTGGCCCCAGCGCAGGAACTGGTAGCGCTCCTTGTTGCGGCCGTACTCCAGCTCGACGTTCTGCTTGAAGGCGTCGTTGGTGCCGAACTTGTCGGCGATGACGGAGTGGTCGATGACCAGCTCGGCCGGGGCCAGCGGGTTGATCTTCGCCGGGTCGCCGCCCAGCTCCTTGACGGCCTCACGCATGGTGGCGAGGTCGACGACACAGGGAACGCCGGTGAAGTCCTGCATGATCACGCGGGCCGGCGTGAACTGGATCTCCTGGCTCGGCTGAGCCTGCGAGTCCCAGCTGCCGAGGGCGCGGATGTGGTCGGCGGTGATGTTCGCGCCGTCCTCCGTGCGGAGCAGGTTCTCCAGCAGGACCTTGAGGCTGTACGGCAGGCGAGCGGAGCCCTCCACCTTGTCCAGCCGGAAGATCTCGTACGACTCGTCGCCCACCTGCAGCGTGCTGCGGGCGTCGAAGCTGTTCGCCGACACGACAGTCTCCTTCATTGATGTGCGCGTACCACCGTCAATCGTGCCGCCACGCCTACTTGGCCGAACCAGTAAGGTCAGGCTAAGTTAGGTATGCCTTACTTGAGTGGCGGCCACGGTGCGCCTCGGCAGATATCTCGATGTCGAGATAACTCTAGTACATGGGCGCGGCCTGGTCATGCCCGACCCGGCCCGGCGCGCACTCCGGGCCGGGTCGGGCGGCGGCTACCAGTCCCGGTCGGCGTCCATCTTGGCGGGCGCCATCACGGACACGTGGCCGTGGTCGCCGTACACGGACTTCCGCCAGCGGGCGAACACCTCGGCCGCGTGCTGCAGCTTGTCGTCCTCCCACACGCCGTAGTCGACCCACACATCGGCCTTCGTGCGCGCGTCACCCTCCGGGATGCGGAGGCAGACCCTCTCGACATGGGCGGCGATGGCGGCGTCGCCCTTCACGGGGCTCGCCTTCAGGTACGCGCGGAACTCGCGGGCCAGCGAGTACCAGCGGTGCGGACCGTTCTCCGGCACGCCCTCGCCGTCGTCCGAGTTCTCCACGGGCCCCTGGTCGTCCGTGGTGGTGTCCCGATGATCCTGGTCGTCGCCCCCCTGGTCATCGCTCGTGGTGTCCGGAATCTCCTGGTCGTCGCTCGTGGTGTCCGGATACTCCTGGTCGTCGGACGTGACGTCGGGAAGCTCCTGGTCGTCGGACGTCGTGTCCGGAAGCTCCTGGTCGTCGGACGTCGTGTCCGGGAGACCTCCGTCGTCGTCCGTGGTGTCCGTGACCTCCTCGATGGCGCACCATCGGTAGGCCTGGGACGGTCGCGGCGCCGCCGGGCCGTCACTCCCCGCGTCCGCGCGCTGCGTACCGCAGGAGACGAGCGAGCAGCAGCCGGCGAGCAACCCCGCCGCGACATACCGGTACATCTTGGTCTTCACGTGTACCCCCCTTCGGGGACTCAGAGGGACACACACGAGCGGGGGTTGCCTGAGCCGTTCGAGCAGCCTAGGACATCAACCGATTTGCCCGGATCTTTCCGGGTACTGTCCTACCGTTGCGGCACATGAGAGTGACGGACCGTCACGACGTCACCCGAATGGCCCCCCTGACGAGCGCCATCTCATATCTGAGATAGCCTCAACCTCATGTCAGACGACTACCTCGTACGCATCGGCAAGCTCATCCGTGACGCACGGCAGCACCGGGGCTGGACCCAGGCGCAGCTCGCGGAGGCGCTCGGAACCAGCCAGAGCGCCGTGAACCGCATCGAGCGCGGCAACCAGAACATCAGCCTTGAGATGATCGCCCGGATCGGTGAAGCCCTGGACAGCGAGATCGTGTCGCTGGGCTACGCGGGTCCGATGCATCTGCGCGTGGTCGGCGGTCGCCGTCTGTCCGGCGCCATCGACGTGAAGACCAGCAAGAACGCGTGTGTGGCGCTGCTGTGCGCCTCGCTGCTGAACAAGGGGCGCACGGTGCTGCGCCGGGTGGCGCGGATCGAGGAGGTGTACCGCCTGCTGGAGGTGCTCAACTCCATCGGCGTGCGCACCCGCTGGATCAACGACGGTGTCGACCTGGAACTGGTCCCGCCCGCCGAGCTGGAGATGGCGGCCATCGACGCGGAGGCGGCCGTCCGAACCCGCTCGATCATCATGTTCCTCGGCCCGCTGCTGCACCGCATGGACTCCTTCAAGCTGCCGTACGCCGGCGGCTGCGACCTGGGCACGCGGACCATCGAGCCGCACATGATCGCGCTGCGCCGGTTCGGTCTGGACATCGCGGCCACCGAGGGCCAGTACCACGCCCGGGTGGACCGTTCGGTCCGCCCCGAGCGCCCGATCGTGCTGACCGAGCGCGGCGACACCGTGACCGAGAACGCGCTGCTGGCCGCCGCCCGGCACGACGGTGTCACGGTCATCCGCAACGCCTCCTCCAACTACATGGTCCAGGACCTGTGTTTCTTCCTGGAGGCGCTGGGCGTCAAGGTGGAGGGCATCGGCACCACCACACTCACCGTGCACGGCGTGCCGACCATCGACGTCGATGTCGACTACTCCCCCTCGGAGGACCCGGTCGAGGCGATGAGCCTGCTGGCCGCCGCGGTCGTCACCGAGTCGGAACTGACCGTCCGCCGCGTCCCCATCGAGTTCCTGGAGATCGAGCTGGCGGTCCTGGAGGAGATGGGCCTGGACCACGACCGGTCGCCGGAGTACTGCGCGGACAACGGCCGCACCCGCCTGGTCGACCTCACGGTCCGCCCCTCCAAGCTGGAGGCGCCGATCGACAAGATCCACCCCATGCCGTTCCCCGGCCTGAACATCGACAACGTCCCGTTCTTCGCGGCCATCGCCGCGGTCGCGCAGGGCAAGACCCTCATCCACGACTGGGTCTACGACAACCGGGCCATCTACCTGACCGACCTCAACCGCCTGGGCGGGCGGCTCCAGCTGCTGGACCCGCACCGGGTGCTGGTCGAGGGCCCGACCCGCTGGCGCGCCGCCGAGATGATGTGCCCGCCGGCCCTGCGGCCCGCGGTGGTCGTCCTGCTGGCGATGATGGCGGCCGAGGGCACGTCGGTGCTGCGCAACGTCTACGTCATCAACCGCGGCTACGAGGACCTCGCCGAGCGCCTGAACTCGATCGGGGCACAGATCGAGATCTTCCGGGACATCTGACCCGTCCGAGCCCGACCCACCCGAGCCGCCGCATCCCCTCCCCTTCCGCCGGGGGGTGCGGCGGCTTTTACGTGGGGTGCCGTGCCTGCGTGCGGGGGGACGCCGTTCGGGTGAACCGCGGGATGCCGTGGTCCGCGCGGATGCCAAGGGACACGGACCCGGCGCGCATTTCCCGCGGGCCCGGGTAGCTCTTCGAAGTGGCAGCCTGCTCGCTGCCTGGCCAAACTGAAAACCGGCGGTCGGTGATCAGGAAAGTCCGGCCGGCGAGTGGCGACCCGTACGTCCTCAGGAGATCGCATGGTGGAGCAGTCCTCCGAGGTCCCCATATCCGGGCCGGACGAACCTGCCGTCTCCCTGAGCGACACCGGCCCGGCCAGGAATCGGACCGAAAGCAGACTCACGGAAGTACTGGCCGAGGTCACCGGCGCCGAACGCATTTCGGCCGACAGTCACTTCTTCACCGATCTCGGCGCCAATTCACTGGTCATGGCCCAGTTCTGCGCGCGGCTCAGGAAATTGCCGGACATGCCGTCGCCCTCCATGCGCGACATCTACCGGCACCCCACGATCCGGGATCTGACGACGGCTCTCGGCGATGCCGCTCCCGCGGTCGTCGAGCCCGCGCCCGGTTCCGTCGATCCGGCCGGGTCCGCGCCGGCGACCGCCCCGGTGGTCCGCACCGGCCGGCTGAACCATCTGGTGTGCGGCACGCTCCAGCTGCTGAGCTTCCTGGTCTACTCGCTCGTCTCCGGGTTCGTCACCGCCGCGGGGTACGAGTGGATCGCCGCCGGTTCGGGGCTGGGCGGCATCTATGTGCGGTCACTGCTGTTCGGCGGCATCGGGTTCATCGCCGTGTGCGCCTTCCCGGTCATCGCGAAATGGCTGCTCGTCGGCCGGTGGAAACCGGGCGAATTCCCCGTCTGGGGACTGGCCTATCTGCGCTTCTGGCTCGTCAAGGTGCTGCTGCACGCGAATCCGATGATTCTCTTCATCGGGAATCCGCTGTACGTGCTGTATCTCCGGGCACTGGGCGCGAAGATCGGCAAGGGAGTGACGATCCTGTCCCACTCCGTTCCGGTCTGCACCGACCTGGTGACGATCGGCGCCGGGACCGTGATCCGCAAGGACGCGTTCTTCCTCGGTTACCGGGCCCACGCGGGGCGTGTCCAGACCGGCCGGATCACGCTCGGCCGTGACGTGTTCATCGGCGAGAAGACCGTCCTGGACATCGACACCTCGATGGGCGACGGCGCGCAGCTCGGTCACGCGTCGGCCCTGCACCGCGGCATGGCGGTCCCGGCCGGCGAGCACTGGCACGGGTCCCCGGCACAGCGCACGGACATCGACTACGTGCGGATCCCGCCCGCCAGGTGCGGCTCCCCGCGCCGGGCCTGGTTCGGCCTCGTCACCCTGCTTCAGCTGTTCTTCCTGTACATACCGCTGGCCGTCGGTGGAATGTACATGCTGTTCACCGAGATACCGGCGATCGGCAAGCGACTCGACCCGAAGACGGCCGTACTGTCGCGGCCGGCACTGATCGAAGACGCGCTGGCCCTCTCCCTCGTGCTGTTCCTCGGCTTCCTGGTCGTGGGCCTCGTCGTCCTGTGCACCGTGCCGCGGCTGCTGAGCCTGGCCGTCAAGCCGGACCGGGTCTATCCGCTCTACGGATTCCATTACGCGGTGCACCGGGCCACGGCCCGGATGACGAACGTCAGGTTCTTCGCCTGGCTCTTCGGTGACAGCTCCTACATCGTGCACTATCTCCAGGGCATCGGATACGACCTGTCCCGCGTCGAGCAGACCGGCTCGAATTTCGGCACCGAAGTGGCCCACGAGAATCCCCTGCTGGTCACGGTCGGCAGCGGCACGATGGTGGCCGACGGGCTCTCCGTCGTCAACGCGGACTACTCCAGCACGTCCTTCCGGGTGTCCCGGGCGGCGATCGGTCCGCGCAACTTCCTGGGCAACAACATCGCCTATCCCTCGGGCGGCAGGACGGGCGACAACTGCCTGCTCGCCACGAAGGTGATGGTCCCCCTCGACGGCCCGGTCCGCACGGGCGTCGGCCTGCTCGGTTCGCCCTGCTTCGAGATCCCCCGGTCGGTGGAGCGCGACGCACGGTTCGACGACCTCAGGACCGGGGACGCGCTGCGCCGCAGTCTCACCGCCAAGAACCGCTACAACCTGCGCTCGATGGCCCTGTGGCTGCTCCTGCGCTGGGTGCACACCTTCGCGCTCACGCTGTTCGGGCTCGCGACGGTCGATCTGTACGGCGTGCTGGGGCGGGCGGTGATCGCCGGATACCTGGCCATCACGCTGGCCTTCACCACCGCCTACTTCGTGCTGGCGGAGCGCTGCCTCGCGTCCTTCCGTGCGCTGCGGCCCCGGCTGTGCTCCATCTACGACCCCTACTTCTGGTGGCACGAGCGCCTGTGGAAGGTGCCGGACCACTACCTGAACGTCTTCAACGGGACGCCCTTCAAGGCCCTGGTCTGGCGGCTGCTCGGGGTGCGCATCGGCCGCCGCGTCTTCGACGACGGCTGCTACCTGACCGAGCGGACGCTCGCCACCATCGGCGACGACTGCACCCTGGGCGCCGGGAGCAAGATCCAGTGCCACTCGCAGGAGGACGGCACGTTCAAGTCCGACGGCACCACGCTCGGCGCCGGCTGCACCCTGGGCATCGGCGCCCATGTGCACTACGGCGTGACCCTGGGGGACGGCTCGGTGCTGGCGCCCGATTCCTTCCTCATGAAGGGCGAGGAAGTCCCCCCGAACGCGCACTGGGGTGGCAATCCGGCCGTGGACATGCCCGAGCCCGGCAGCGGGTCCCGTGGCCCGGGCCGGGCCCCGGAGCCGACCGACGCCACTGCGGCTGCCACGAGTTGAGGAAGGCCATCCGATGGGAACGCGCGTGGAAGCGGACCGGGAGTTCTGGGGCGCGGTGCTGACCGCCGGCGGCATCACCGCCGTACCGCGATGGGTCCGGGAGCCGGTTCCGGGGGCGCTGGAGCAGGAGACGGCGGTCCCGGACGACGTGACGGCCGCGCTGCGCGCACTGCTGCGCCGGTCGGGGCTGCCGCTCAGCGCGCTGCTGCTGGCGGCGCACGCCAAGGTGCTGGCCGCGCTGTCCGGCGAGCGTGAGGTGGTGACGGGGTACACCGCCGGAGTGCGCGGTGAGCCGCTGCCGTGCCGGCTGAGCGTTCCCCCGGGGTCCTGGCGCGCGCTGGTGTCGGCCGCCGAGCGCGCCGAGGCGGAGCTGCTGGCGCACCGGGAGTTCCCGGTGGCCGAGCTGCGGCGGGAGCTGGGGGTGACCGAGCCGTCGTACGAGGTCGTGTTCGGCCCGCTGGGTGCCGAGGCGGCCCACGTCGACGACGGGGTGCTGGGGGTGCGCTGGTGCGAGCGGGGCGGACGGCTGGTGCTGCGGCTGCGGTACCGCACGGACGTGCTGGACGCCGACGGCGCGGCCCGGATCGGCGGCTACCACCTGAGGGCGCTCAGGCTGCTGGCCGCCGACCCGGAGGCCGACCACACCCAGCAGAGCCTGCTGTCGGCCGACGAGGTGCGGGAGCAGCTGGAAGGGCTGGCGGGGCCCAGCCGGCCGCTGCCGGACGCCCGCGTCCACGAGCTGTTCGAGCAGCGGGTACGGGCGCATCCGCGGGCGGTGGCCGCGGTCCACGGCGAGCAGGAGTGGACGTACGCGGAGCTGAACGCGCGCGCCAACCGGCTGGCGCGGGCGCTGCTGGCGCGCGGGCTGGGCCGGGAGGACGTGGTCGCCGTCGTCACCGAACGGAACCTGGACTGGCTGGCGGCCACGCTGGCGGTGTTCAAGGCGGGCGGCGCGTACCTGCCGATCGAGCCGCACTTCCCGGCCGGACGTATCGCGGCGACGCTGTCCCGGGCCCAGTGCCGGCTGGTCCTCACCGAGTCCGGCAGCACCCGGAACCTCGACCAGGCGCTGGCCACCGTACCGGGAGCCGAGAAGCTGCTGGTCGAGGCGGCGTACGCGGAAGCGCACCCCGAGGGCGATCTCGGTGTGCGGGTCGACGCCGGCCAGCTGGCCTACATCTACTTCACGTCCGGCTCCACCGGCGAGCCGAAGGGCGCGATGTGCGAGCACGCGGGCCTGCTCAACCACCTCCACGCCAAGATCGACGACCTGGGACTCGGCGAGAGGTCCGTGGTGGCGCAGACGGCCCCGCAGTGCTTCGACATCTCGCTCTGGCAGCTGGTGTCCGCGCTGCTGGTCGGCGGGCGGACCCTGCTGGTCGCCCAGGACGTGGTGGTGGACGTCGAGAGGTTCGTGGACACGCTGGTGCGCGGCCGGGTCACCGTGGCCCAGGTCGTGCCCTCCTATCTGGAGGTCGTGGTCTCGTACCTGGAGCAGCACCCTCGCGAGCTGCCGGACCTGCGGTGTGTGTCGGTGACCGGCGAGGCGCTGAAGCGGGAGCTGGTCCAGCGCTGGTTCGCGAGCCGGCCGGGGATCGGGCTGCTCAACGCCTACGGCCTGACGGAGACCTCGGACGACACCAACCACGAGCTCCTGACCGGCGTGCCCGACCGCGTGCTGCTGGGACGCGCGGTCAACAACGTGCGCGTCTACGTCGTGGACGAGCATCTGGCGCTGGTGCCGCTGGGTGCCCCGGGCCTGATCGCGTTCTCCGGCGTGTGCGTGGGCCGGGGGTACGTCAACGATGCCGAGCGGACCCGTGAGGCCTACCGGACGGACCCCTACCGCCCCGGTGAGCGGCTCTATCTGGGCGGTGACTGGGGCCGCTGGCACCCCGGCGGCAAGCTGGAGTTCCTCGGCCGCCGGGACAACCAGGTCAAGATCCGTGGCTTCCGGATCGAGATCGGTGAGATCGAGAACACCCTGCTGCGGGTGGACGGGGTCCGGGACGGCGCGGTGGTCGTCGTCGAGCGGGGAGGCGGGAACACGCACCTGATCGCCTTCCACACCGGCGCGCGTCACGAGCCGGACGTGCTGCGCGAGGCGCTCGCGGCGGCGCTGCCCGGCTACATGGTCCCCTCGGCCTTCCACTGGCGGGACAGCCTTCCGCTGACCGCCAACGGCAAGATCGACCGGAAGGCCCTGACCGCGCTGGCCGAGCGGACAGAGCCGGCCGCGGTACCGGAGCCGGCGGGCGGGGAGGCGCTCAGCCCGGCCGAGCGGCGGCTGGCGGCGGCCTGGGCCGAGCTGCTGGGAGTGCCCGAGCACCGGATCGGCCGGACGGACCACTTCTTCGACTCCGGCGGCACCTCCCTGACGGCCGTCAAGCTCAGCATCGCGCTCGACCGCGCGGTCTCCCTGAAGGACATCACCCGGCATCCGGTCCTCGCCGACCTGGCCGCCCTGCTCGACGGCACCGAGCGGCAGCGCCCGGAGCTGCTGCAGTCCCTGTCGTCCCTGTCGGAAGCGGACGGCACTCCGGAGTGCGCCCTCGTGTGCTTCCCCTACGCGGGCGGCAACGCGGTCAACTTCCGGCCCCTGGCGGGCGCCTTGGCGGGCAGCGGCCTGCCGGTGCTGGCCGTGGACCTGCCCGGTCACGACCTGGCGGCGCACCGCGAGCCGTTCGCGCCGATCGCGGAGGTGGCCCGACAGGTCGCCGACGAGATCACGGCGCGCGGCCTGGCCCGGGTCATGCTGTGGGGCCACTCGTCGGGCGCCGCCCCGGCCCTGGAGACGGCCCGGACGCTCCAGGAGCGGGGTGTGCGGGTGACGCGGGTGTTCCTCGGCGCGCAGCTGCTCGGCACCGCCGCCGACCGGAGTGCCGCCGTCGCGGAGCTGACCCGCCTGAGCGACGCCGAGATCGCGGCGCGGCTGACCTCGGACAGCGGCTACACGGAACTCGCCGAGCTGAACAAGGAGCACGCCGAGCACATCGGTGCCGCCTACCGGCACGACTGCGTGTCCGCCCACCGCTACTTCCAGGCGGTCCTGCGGAACCCGCCGCCGGTGAAGCTGTCCGCGCCGGTCTCGGTGGTCGTCGCCGACGACGACCCGCACACGGCCGGCCACGCCGACCGCCACCGCGACTGGCTGCTCCTGGCCGAGCACGTCGATCTGCACGAGCTGGCCGACGGCGGCCACTACTTCCTCCGCACCCGCCCGGCCGAGGCAGCGCGGGCCGTCCTGAGTGCAGCCGTGCCCCTGGCCTCGACCTGAGGCCCGTACCTCCACCAGACGGGGCGAGCGAAAGGAAACCGAGATGCCGTCCTCATCCCTGGCAGCACCCTTCGATGTGGAGCTGCCGCCGGGCAGGCCCGCGATGCTGCGCGTCGATCCACCGGATGACGCCGCGAGGTGGGCAGCCGAGCACCGCGAGGCACTGCGTGCACAGGTCACCGAGCACGGGGCGCTGCTCGTCCGCGGGCTCGGGCTGCGGGACGCGGAGCAGGTCGGTGCCGTCTTCGCGCGGCTGTCCGGCGGGCTCGTGGCGGAGCGGGAGGCGTTCGCGCCGCGCGAGGTCCGCGGCCCCGGGCTGTACTCCTCCACGCCCTGGCCGGCCAACCAGCCGATGTGCATGCACCACGAGCTGAGCTACCCGCTGGAGGTGCCGGGCCTGCTGCTGTTCGCGTGTCTGACCGCGCCCGAGGAGGGCGGGGCGACGGGGGTGGCCGACGCCGAGGAGGTGCTCCGGGCGCTGCCCGCCGAGCTGACCCGGCGGTTCGAGTACGAGGGCTGGCTGCTGACCCGCACCTACAACGACGAGATCGGGGCGTCCCTGAAGGAGTCGTTCGGCACCGACGACCGGGACGGGATCGAGCGCTACTGCCGGGCCGGCGCGATCGGCTTCACCTGGCGGTCCGACGGCTCCCTGCACACCGAGCAGCTCCGCAGCGCCGTCGTGCGGCACCCGGTCACGGGCAGGCGCTGCTGGTTCAACCAGATCGCCTTCCTCAACGAGTGGACGCTGGCCCCGGAGGTGCGCGAGTACCTGGTGGACGAGTACGGCGCGGACAGCCTGCCGTTCAACACCCGCTACGGCGACGGCACCGCGATCGGCGAGGACGTCGTCCAGCTCATCAACACCACGTACGAGGAGCACACCCGGCGCGAGCCCTGGCAGGCCGGTGACCTGATGCTCGTGGACAACATCCGTACCGCGCACAGCCGGGAGCCGTTCACCGGGGACCGGGAGGTGCTGGTCGGCATGGCCGAGCCGCTGCGCCTGGCCGACGGTTGCCCGGCCGAGGAGGCGAGTGGGCGATGACCCATCTGTTGTCGACCCCCACCCAGCAGGCCGTGCCCCGCCCGGGTGCCGTGCCCACCTTCGCGGTGATCTCCGGCAAGCAGGTGCAGCAGGCGCTCGACGGGCGCGAGAAGGAGCTGGTGGAGCTGATCGAGGCCACCTACCGGCTGCACGGCGCCGGGGACTCGGTCAACCCGCCGTCGTACTTCCTGCGGTTCCGCGACCGTCCGACGGCGCGGATCATAGCCCTGCCCGCCTCGCTCGGCGGCACGACGCAGGTGGACGGCGTGAAGTGGATCTCCAGCTTCCCGGAGAACGTGAGCACCGGGCTCCCCCGGGCCTCCGCGGTGCTGATCCTCAACGACCACGACACGGGCTACCCCTTCGCCTGCCTGGAGAGCAGCGTCATCAGCGCGACCAGGACCGCGGCGTCCGCGGCGCTGGCGGCCGACTGGCTCAGCCGCACCCGGACCCGCCCCCGCCGGGTCGGATTCTTCGGCACGGGCCTGATCGCCCGGTACATCCACGCCTTCCTGGCCGGCACCGGCTGGACGTTCGACGCCATCGGCGTGCACGACCTGTCCGCCGACAGCGTCGCCGGCTTCCGCGGCTGTCTGCGCGAGGCGGGCGCCACGGGGCGGGTCACCGTCCACGACAGCGCCGAGGACCTCATCCGCTCCAGCGACCTGGTGGTGTTCGCCACCGTCGCCGGCCGGCCGCACGTCGAGGCTCCGGGCTGGTTCGAGCACAACCCCCTGGTCCTGCACGTGTCCCTGCGCGACCTCGCCCCCGAGGTGCTGCTCGCCTCGGCCAACTTCGTGGACGACGTCGAGCACTGCCTGAAGGCGGACACCTCGCCGCACCTGGTGGAACAGCGCACCGGCAACCGCGACTTCGTCAACGGCACCCTCAACGACGTGATGCTCGGACGGGCCGCCCCGCCCCACGACCAGCCGGTGATCTTCTCGCCCTTCGGCCTCGGCGTCCTCGACCTGGCCGTCGGCAAGTACGTCTACGACCAAGTGGCCCGGGCGGGAGAACTCCGCCTCATCGACGACTTCTTCCACGACCTGCGCCGGTACGGCTGAGGCCCTTGCCCTCGGCCCTGGCACCAGGAGGCTGCCGTGCCCGTCATCTCCGCTCCCCATGCCTTCAACGAAGGAAGTCTCTTCGTCGATCTAGAGTCGATTTTCGGATGCCGCCTCTACCTCAAGTGCGAGGGCTTCAACTTCGCCGGCTCCATCAAGTTGAAGGCCGCGAACGAGATGGTGGAGAGCGCCGAGCGGGACGGAACCCTGACCCCGGACTCCATCCTCGTCGAGTCCTCGTCCGGGAATCTGGGCGTCGCGCTCAGCATGATCGCCGCGAGCAAGGGTTACCGGTTCCTGTGCGTGACGGACTCCCGGTGCAACCTGTCGACCAAACTGCTGATGGAGGCCCTCGGCAGCCACGTGCACGTCGTGACCGGCCTGGACGCCAACGGCGGCTTCCTGGGCACGCGGCTCGAATACGTCCGGGCGCTGTGCGCGTCCGACGACCGGTACGTGTGGCTCAGCCAGTACACCAACACGGGGAACTGGCGGGCGCACTTCCGCACGACCGCGCCGGAGATCGCCAGCCACTTCCCGCGGCTGGACGTGCTGTTCGTCGGCACGGGCACCGCGGGGACCCTGATGGGCTGCGCGCACTACTTCCGCAAGTGGCACCGGCCGGTGCGGATCGTCGCCGTGGACAGCGTGGGCTCGGTGGCGTTCGGCGGCACACCCGGCCGCCGGATGATCCCCGGTCTGGGCATGAGCATGCGCCCCCCGCTGCTCGACGAGTCGTACGTGGACGAGGTGATCCAGGTGGAGGAGGCGGACACCATCCGCACCTGCCACCGCATGGCCAGGCGCGGCTTCCTGTTCGGCGGGTCCACGGGGACGGTGGTCAGCGCCGCGACGGACTGGCTGGCCCGGCACGGCACCCGTGACCTCACCGCGGTGGCCATCGCACCCGACCTCGGCGAGCGCTATCTGGACACCATCTACCAGACCAACTGGTTCCAGGACCTGTACGGCGACGACCTGCTCGACTCCACGCCGGAGGACGACACGCCCTGGGACGAGAAGTCCGCGTCGCGGACGCCGGACCGCCGCCGAAGATCATGAGGGCCGGCCGTCCCCGGCTCAGGACCGGCCGTCCCCGGCTCAGGACTCGACGAGCGCGGCGACCCGGGCCCGCCACGGGATCCGGAAGGCGGTCAGCGTGACGATCAGGGCCGAGGCCGCGACCGTGGCCATGCCCAGGGTCAGGCTCGCCGCGCCCGCCACGAAGCCGATCAGGGCCGGGCCGCCCAGCAGGCCGGTGGTGCCCATCGCGGCGACCAGGGCGAGGGCGTCCGAGCCGCGTTCGGCCGCCGCCACGTACACACAGGGGGTGACGGCGGCCGCGCCGAGCCCGACGCAGGCGAAGCCGAGCAGCGTGGGGACCACCCCGCCGGCGAGCAGGGCGAGGGCCAGGCCGGCGGCGGCCACGGCGCTGCCGGTGCGGACCACGCGTCCGTCGCCCCAGCGGGTGCGCCAGCGGTCCGCGCACACGCGGGCCAGCAGCATCATCACGGAGACGACCGCGATGCCGAGCGGGGCGACGGACGCCGACGCCTTGACGACGTCCTTCAGGTAGAGCGTCGACCAGTCGTTCATCGCGCCCTCGGTGACCGTGCCGAAGGCCATGGCGCAGCCCATGAGCAGGGTCGTGCCGGAGGGCAGGCCCCGGCGGGCGCGCCGCTTCGGCTCGTCGGCGGCCCTGGCGCCCGGCTCCCGGTGCGTCAGCAGGCCCGGGCGGGCGCAGCCGAGCAGGAGCAGCAACAGGGCGCCCGCTACGGCGAAGTGGGCCGGCACGGACCCGGTCAGGGTGGTGACGCCGGAGGCCAGCAGCGCGGCGGCGAGCAGCCCGGCGCTGAAGGTGGCGTGCAGCTGGGACATGGCGGTGCGGTCGTACGCCTTCTCCAGCGCGGCGCCCTGCGCGTTCATGGCGACGTTGAGGCAGCCGACCGCGACCCCGTCGGCGCACACGACGAGCAGCGCCAGCGGGTAGTTCGGTACGGCGGACAGCGCCGCGAGCACCACGATCAGGGCCGCGGCGGAGGCGAGGGACAGCAGCCGGGAACCGAGCCGCCGCATCAGGACGGCGACCAGCGGGAAGGAGGCCGCCGCGCCGGCCCCGCAGGCCATCAGCAGCAGCCCCACCTCGCCCGCGCCCAGGTCGAGCCGGGTCTTCAGCGCGGGCAGGCGGGAGACCCAGGTGCCGTACTGGAAGCCGAGGAAGCAGAACAGCGCCGCGATGGACCACTTGGCGCGGGGGAAGGACGGCTCGGGCATCACACGGCCTCCCGGGCCCGGTGCGGGTGGGGTACGGCGGCCACGTCGGCCGACATGTAGACCGCGTCGTCGCCGTAG
Source organism: Streptomyces sp. NPDC046727 (assembly GCF_040645635.1). Classification (NCBI taxonomy): domain Bacteria; kingdom Bacillati; phylum Actinomycetota; class Actinomycetes; order Kitasatosporales; family Streptomycetaceae; genus Streptomyces; species Streptomyces sp. NPDC046727. The sequence goes on along the minus strand of NZ_JBEYYR010000003.1, from coordinate 158,453 downwards.
TCCGGCGGGACCGGGGCCGCCGGGTGGGCGCGGTAGCCGTTGGCGTGCCAGAACGGCTCCTTGCCCGCGACGGCGACCAGCGAGACGGTCGCGAAGCCGCGGGCGCGGGCCGCCTCGGTCAGATGGCGCACCAACCGGGTGCCGAGCCCCCTGCGCCGCAGCGGCGCGCTGACGACCAGGTCGTGCAGATGGAGGTTGGTGCTGTGGTGGACGGCCCGCTCGGGACGGTCGAGGTCGGGGCAGCGGAACCTGGGGTAGGGCAGGGCGAGGACATAGCCGGCGAGCCGTCCGTCGAGGTCCAGGACGAAGCAGGTGCCGGCCGAGGCGCGGGCCCGTGAGCGCAGCAGTTCCTCGCCCTCGGCGAGCGAGAGGTCCGCGTACGCCTCGCTCTCCAGGGCGGCGAGGCGCGGCCAGTCCCTCTCGGTGATCCCCCGTATGAGGTCGCTCATGTCAGTGGTGTCCTTCCGGGGCGCGGGTGCACACGCACGGCAGCGGGCGGATGCCGTTGAAGCCCTGGGTCGTGTAGCTGGTGGCGTAGGCGCCGGCGGCGAGGATCCAGACCGGGTCGCCGGAGGCGAGGGCACGGGGCACACGCACCGGGTGCCGGCCGCCGCCGTAGGCGTCGTCGCTGTCGCAGGTGGGGCCCGCGACGACGGCGTCGACGTGGTCCGTGGCGTCCAGGTGGCCGGGGAAGACCAGCCGGTGGGTCACCTGGTCCATCTCGTACAGGCCGTTGAACTTGCCGCAGCTCAGGTACAGCCAGTACGCGTCGGTGCCGTCCGGTCGGCGGCGCCGGGTCAGCCGGGAGACGTGGGCGCGGACGGCGCCGTGGTCGGCGACCAGATGGCGGCCCGGCTCCATGACGAAGCCGAGGGGGGCGGGGGTGAGCGCGCTCAGGCGTTCCATGCCTTCGCGGATCACGGTGAACATCTTGTCCAGCGGCGGTTCGAGGGGGTTGCCGTGCCGGTCGAGATAGCCGAGCGCGGGCAGGCCCCCGCCGAGGTTGACGTGGTCCGGTACGATCCCCGGCCCGGCCAGCGCCCCGAGCACCTCGGCGAGCGAGTCCAGGGCCTGCTGCCAGGCCTCGCCGGTCAGCTGCTGGGAGCCGACGTGCACGGAAAGACCGGCCGGGACGAGGCCGGCCGCGCGGGCGGTGGCCAGGACGCGGACGGCGTCGTCGGGGGCGCAGCCGAACTTGCGGTTCAGGCCCCACAGGGCGCCCTCCCCGCTGGTGGCCAGGCGGCAGAACACACGGGCGCCCGGCGCGTGCGCGGCGATGGCGGTGACGTCCTCGACGCTGTCGGTGGCGAAGGTGCGGACACCCAGGCGGTGGGCTTCGGCGATGTCGTGGTCGGACTTGACGGTGTTGCCGTAGTGGATGTGGTCGGGATGCGCACCGGCGCGCAGGGCTTGCTCGATCTCGGCGGGGCCGGCGGCGTCGAATCCCGACCCGCGCTCCGCGAGGCAGCGGAGGACTTCGTCGACGGGGCAGGCCTTGAGGGCGAAGCGGATGTGGGTTCCGGGCAACTCGCTGAGCAGGGTGTCGTATTGGTGCTCTATGCCGGTGAGGTCGTAGATGATGCGGTCGGATTCGGCGGTGGCGAGGGCGGTGGTGAGGGGGGCGCTGCGGGTTCGTCGTGGCTGGTCGCGCAGTTCCCCGCGCCCCTTCCGGGCGCTCATGGCCGGGCCGCCTCGACAAGTGCGGGCCAGGAGTCGACCAGGTGGGCGAAGTCCGCCATGTCACTCTCCGCCTGGTCCAGCAACTCCTGGCGCTCCGAGACGAGTCGGTCGGCGAACGCCTCGTACCGTCCGCCCAGCTTCCGGTACGCCGTGTCCACCCGGTCCAGGCGCCAGACGTTCTCGGCGCGGTCCAGGCCCGTGCTCTCGCGCAGGAACTCCACGATCCGGTCGGTCCGTACCTGCTGCCGGGCGTCCAGCAGACCGGCGCCTTCCGCGGCCATCCGGTCGTAGACGTCGTGGAAGTACAGCATCGACAGCAGGAACTTCACGAACCGGCGCTGGTAGGCCAGGAAGCCGGCGTCGGTTCGGCGTTCGGGGGTGTAGAAGTTCTCGATGTGCCGGTTGTGCAGGATGCCGGGGAGCGTGGCGTCGTGGACCAGGTGGATGAGGAAGTAGTCGCTGCCGATGGTGTCGGTGGCGGGCGGGAGGGGGATCCGTTCGTACACCGCGCGGTCGAAGGCGATGTTGCACATGTCGACGCGCATGGGGTCGACCAGGGTGAGGGTCGAGTGGTCCCCGGTGAAGGGGGCGGTGCCCGCGCCCGTGAAGGACTCCTCGACCAGTTCCCGTGTGCGGTCCTCCGGCCAGTCGCCGGGCGCCCACAGGCCGACCACGTCCTGGTAGACGCCCTCGTCCAGGCGGCGCATCTCGCCGATGTCGACGGACAGTTCACCGATGAAGGAGGCTCCGGCCATGGACACCGGGCGGCGGCTGTGGGCCGGGGCGAGGTCCGTGCGGGTGACGGCGGCCGACGCCTCGCCGGCCGGGCGGCCCAGCCACGGCAGTTCGTGGTGGACGGGGAAGACGGGCTCGCCGTCCAGGACCTGGTAGGTGCTGTCGGAGTCCCTGCGGTGCACCGAGTGGCAGCCGAGGGCGGCGGCCAGCAGGAAGGCGCGGTTGGTGCAGGCGCCGTAGGAGACGCTGGGCGGGAGCATGAGGTGGAGGAGGCGGTCGGGGTCGGGCAGTCCGGACCGTTCGATCGTCCGGCGCAGCCAGGCGCGCTGGCGCTCCTCGTCGTAGTGGTGGACGGTCACGCCCGGGCGTGCGGGCAGGGCGGCGACCGTGCGGGTGTGCTCGGCCCGCGTGCGGTCGTCGGCGGAGTCCAGGATCAGCAGCTGGACGTCGGCGCCGAACCGGCGGGCGGCGTGGTCGGCTTCGGCGTGCAGGGCGGTGATGGTGGCGGAGCAGGCCCGGTTGGTGGGCAGGGCGAGGCAGACGCGGTTCACCGGTCCCCTTCCGCGGCGGCCCAGGAGTCGAGGCCGAGCAGCTTGCGCCCCAGGTCGTTCAGTTCGGCGGGGCCGTAGCGGAGGGCTTCCGGTTCGCGGGCGTCGCCGAGCAGGGTGGCGTTCCAGTCGGGGGTGGCGAGGGTGCGCCAGGAGTGCACGCGGGAGTCGCGCAGGACCGTGTGCTCCTCCAGCGCGGGCATCATCGACAGGTACTGGACGGCTCGGACAGCGTTGTCAGAGAGGTTCGGTGCCACGCCGTGGGCGAGCAGCCCGTTGAAGATCAGCAGGTCGCCGGCCTGGAGGTCGGGCCGGACCACCGGGAACTCGGCGCGGTCGATCGCGGGCCGGATCGGGTCGCGGCCGGCCGGCTGGGCGAGGCGCCACTCCTCGAAGCGGCGGAAGAGTTCCGGGGCGCACTGGAAGCCGCCGAGTTCGGGGCGGGTGTCGGTGAGCGCGATGATGCCCTGGACGCGCTGCGGCAGCACGGCGAGGGTGGTGTCGACGTCCCAGTGCAGCTCGATGTCGAAGCCCTCGTCGGTGGGCTCGATCAGGGAGCGGGACCGGCTCCGTATGTTGGGCGGGTTGAGGTTGAGCCGGTCCAGCGTGACCCACAGTTCGGGGCTGTCCCAGACGTCCACGAAGGCGTCGTGGACGCGCTGTGTCTGCCGGCTGTCCCAGAGGAGCTGGTGGTGGTAGGCCTCGACGAAGCCGTAGATGTAGAGGTGCTGGTCGAGTTCGGAGCGGAACTCCGGTTCCTCGTACCAGCTGTCGGGGCGGTCGGGGTCGAGGCCCTGGAACCGCCACGCGAAGTCGAGCAGGCCCTTGGCCTCGCCGGGCGTGATGGCCTCGCGTACGACGACGTAGCCGTACGTCTGCCAGAACGCGAAGTCCTCCTCGGACAGCACGCGCAGCGGCTGGGTCTTCTCGAGGTCGCGCAGGGGGGTCGGGGCGAGGTAGGTCTCGCCGTCGGCGCTGAAGTAGGGGCGGCCGGTCGCCGCTCGGTGGAGGTAGGGGTGGGGCGTCTGCATGCGATTCCTCTGGAACTGGAACACAAGGTGCGGTTGAGATCCGGGAAAAGAGCAAGATCGAGCAGGCCGCCCGCAACCGCGGGCGGCCGGTGGAACCCGTGAGGTCAGCCGGCGAGGACGGCTTCGGCCGCCGCCACCCCGCACACCCGGGCGGCGCCGTAGGTGGCGATGTGCAGGGCGCCGCGCGGCGGGGCCTGCGGCAGGCCCATCTCGACCACGACGGTGTCGGGCCGGGCGGCGAGCAGGGTGTCGAGCGCGGAGCGCATCCAGTCGTGCCGGTGCTCGTCGCGGACCACGGCGACGATCCGGCGTCCGCCGGCGGCGGCGCGTACGGCTTCACCGGCGCCCTCGCCGGTGAAGGAGCCGGAGGCGGTGCCGGGCAGCAGCCGCTCCAGCTCGGCGGCGACACCCCACGGGGTCTGGTCGCCGACGGCGATGTTGGGCGCCGGGTTGAACTGGGCGACGTACACCGGTCCGGTGACCGGTGCCACGCCGTCCGCGCGGGTCACGGTCAGCGCGCGGCGGGCCGCGATCAGGCCGATCTCCGGGTCGGGCGCGGTCTTCCCGGCGTCGCCGCGGGCCGCGGCGGTCCAGGCGGCCAGGTCGCGCACCCGGGCCGCGGCGTCGGCGAGCCGCTCCTCGGGCAGTTCACCGGAGCGTACGGCGGCCACCAGCGCGTCACGCAGGTTCAGCACGGTGGCCTCGTCGCACAGTCCGCCGCCCACGCAGATGGCGTCGGCGCCGGCCGCGATGGCGAGGACCACGCCGTGCTCCAGGCCGTAGGTGCCGGAGATGGCGCGCATCTCCATGCCGTCGGTGACGATCAGGCCCTGGTAGCCGAGTTCGCCGCGCAGCAGCTCGGTGAGGATGCGCCGGGACAGGGTGCCGGGACGGTCCGGGTCGAGGGCCGGGACGAGGATGTGCGCGCTCATGATCGCCCGGGTGCCGGCGGCGATGGCCGCGCGGAACGGGGGCAGTTCACGCTCGTGGAGGGTGTCGGCGTCGACGTCGATACGGGGTACGGCGTGGTGGGAGTCGACGTTGGTGTCGCCGTGGCCGGGGAAGTGCTTGGTGCAGGCGGCGACGCCGGTGGACTGCAGGCCCTCGACCCAGGCGGCGGTGTGCCGGGCCACCAGGTCGGGGCTCGCGCCGAAGGAGCGGACGCCGATGACGGGGTTGTCCGGGTTGGCGTTGACGTCGGCGGAGGGCGCCCAGTCGAAGTTGACGCCGCAGGCGGCCAGGCGCCGGCCCAGCTCGCGGGAGACGGCCCGGGTGAGGCCGGGGTCGTCGACGGCGCCGAGGGCGTGGTTGCCGGGGAAGGAGGAGCCGGTGCGTACGTCGAGGCGGGTGACGTCGCCGCTCTCCTCGTCGATGGCGACCAGCAGGTCGTCGCGTTCGGCGCGCAGCTGCGCGGTGAGGGCGGTGACCTGGTCCTCGCTGACGACGTTGCGGCCGAACAGGGCGACGGAGGCGAGGCCCTCACCGAGGCGGCGGCGCACCCAGTCGGGCGCGGTGGTGCCGTCGAACCCCGGCTGCAGCACCGCGAGGGCGTCCCGGGCGAGGGTGTCACCCGCGGCGGAGCCGCTGTCGGACGCGGTGGTGGCGATGGTGGTCATCGGGGCGTCATCCCTTCACGGCGCCGTCGGTCAGACCGCTGACAGCCTTGCGTTGCAGGAAGATGAAGAGGATCAGGATGGGCAGCGCGAACAGGGACGAGGCGGCCATGGTGGCGCCCCAGTCGTCGCCGAAGGCGGTCTGGAACTGGGACAGCCACAGCGGCAGGGTCTGCTTCTCGATGTCCTTGTTGAGGATCAGGACGAGCGGGAACTCGTTCCAGGCGGTGATGAAACCGAACAGCGAGGTCGCCATCAGGCCGGGGGCGAGCAGCGGGAAGATCACCTTGACGAAGGCCTGGGGGCGGGTGCAGCCGTCGACCATCGCCGACTCCTCCAGCTCCTTGGGCACCGCGGCGACATAGCCGCGCAGCGTCAGGACGGTCAGCGGGAGCACCATCATGGTGTAGATGACGGTGAGCGGGACCAGGCTGTCCAGCATGTCGTTGTCGCGGACGATCATGTAGATGGCGATGATCATGACTTCCCAGGGAGCCATCTGCGCCAGCATGAACGTCACGATGAAGCCGCGCCGGCCCTTGAACCGCATCCGGGCCAGGGCGAAGGCCGCGAACAGCGCGATGATGAGGGAGAACACGACCGACAGGACCGTGACGGTGACGGAGTTGACGACCAGGGTCCAGAAGTGGTCGGCGTCGATCGCCTTCTTGAAGTGTTCGAGGGTGGCGTTCGTCGGGAACCACACCGGGTCGTCGGAGATGATGTCGCCGGTCGGTTTGAAGGCCGTGGCGAACATCCAGTACACGGGGAACGCGAAGCCGACGAAGAGGACGACGGCGGTCACGTTGGGCCAGATCCGGCCGAAGAGCGAGCGCTTCACAGCTCGTCCTCCTCTTGCTTGAGCACCAGGCGCAGGTAGTACGAGGTGATGACGAGCAGCACCACGATGGTCAGGAAGGAGATCGCCGCGCCGACACCGAAGTGCTGGTTGCCGACGCCCTCGACGTAGGCGTAGATCGGCAGCGTCTCGGTGAGGTGGTCGGGACCGCCCTCGTTCAGCGCGAAGATCTGCGCGAACGCCTTGAAGATCCAGATGACTTCGAGGAAGGTCGTGGCGTACAGGAAGGGCCGCAGGAAGGGCAGGGTCACCGAGGTGAAGCTCTTGAAGGCGCCGGCGCCGTCCAGGGAGGCCGCCTCGTACAGCTCGCGCGGGATCGTGGTGGTGGCCGCGTAGAGGTTGATCGCCACGAAGGGTATGGACTGCCAGACGAGGAGCAGGGTGACCACGGCGAAGGTGGAGAACTGGGTCTGCAGCCAGTTGTGGTCGGCCATGGAGTGCCAGCCGAGCTTGTCCAGCACCCAGTTGACGACGCCGAAGCGCTGGGCGAACAGCCACTGGTAGACGGTGGTGGCCGCGACGATCGGCATGGCCCAGGCGAGGACGAGGCCGAGCATGAGCAGCAGCCGCATCCTCTTGCCGAGCCGGGCGAGCAGCAGCCCGACCAGGGCGCCGAGCACCATGATCAGTACGACGTTGACGGCGGTGAAGACGACGGAGCGCTCGACGACGTGCCAGAAGTCCCCGCCGGTCAGCACCTCCCGGTAGTTGTCGACGCCGTTCCACTCGGTGAGGTGCTGGATGAGCTGCCGCGCGTTGAGGTTCTGGAACGACAGCATGCCGTTCTTGACCAGGGGCCAGCCGAGCAGCACCACGGTGGCCAGCAGCGCGGGCAGCAGGAGCAGGTAGGGGGCGGCGGCCTGACGCCGCGCGGGTGCCCCGGGGGTGCGGCTGTCACCTCGCGGCGGGGCCGGCACCCGGGCCTTGCGGACAGCGGGCTCCCCGGCCGTGTCCGTGCCTTCGGTCTGCACTGACATGAGTTGTCATCTCTTCCGTGGCCGTACGAACGACTTGCTCGGCCGTGCGCACGGCGTCCGGGGCCGTACGACGACACAGGTGTGCCGGGGGCGCCCCGCGGGCGCCCCCGGCGCGGCCATCAGTTCTGCTGGGCCAGGCGCTTGTTGATCTCGCCCTCGACCTGCTTCGCGGCGTCCGCCGGGGACTTACCGTTCAGGACGGCGGTCATGTAGGACTTGATCGGGTTCGGGCTGTTCTCCACCGCGCCCCACTCGGGGATCAGCGGGGTGGTGCCGCCGACCGCGGCACCCGGAGCGGCGGCCTCGGCGACGACGTTGCCCTTGAGGTTGGACTCCAGGGCCTGCTTGTTCGGGATGACGCCGTTGAGCTTGGCCAGCTCGCCCTCGTACTGGTCCGACAGGGCGATCTTGAGGAACTCCTTGGCCAGGGCCTGCTTCTTGCTGCCCTGGGCGACGGCGAGGTTGGAGCCGCCGAGGAAGACGCCCTCGGGCTTGGCGGCGGTCTCGCCCGGGATGGTGAAGTAGCCGAGGTCCTTCTCGATCGCCTTGTTGGCGGTGACGGCCGTGCCCGCCTCCCAGCCCATGCCGATGATGGCGCCGGTCTTGCCCTTGGCGAAGACCTCGGCCTGCTGCGGGGTGGCCTCGTCCTTGTCCTTGGGGGCCTTGGAGTAGGAGGCGTACTTCGCGTAGATCTCCATGGCCTTGGCGACCTTCGGGTCACCGAGGTTGGAGACGTACTTGTCGCCGTCCTTCTTCACCAGGTCGCCGCCCTGGCCGATGATCAGGCCGTCGAAGAAGTACCAGTTCTGGCCGGGCAGGTAGATCGGCTCGGCGTCGGTCTTCTTGTCGATGGCCTGAAGGTCCTTGAAGAACTCGTCCCGGGTCTTCGGGGTGTCCTTGATGCCGGCCTTGGCCCAGATCTTCTTGTTGTAGATGACCACGCGGTTGGCGAAGTACCAGGGGGCGGCGTACTGCTTGCCGTCGTAGACGGAGGACTGCGAGACCGACGGCGTCCAGTCGGTGCCGATCTCCTTCTTCAGGTCGCTCAGGTCGGCGAGGCCGCCGGTGGCCGCGTAGGCCGGGGTCTGGGTGTTGCCGACCTCCAGCACGTCCGGCGGGGTGGACTCGGAGAGGGCGGTGGTGATCTTCTGCTGGATCCCGTCCCACTTCTGGGTCTCGAACTTCAGCTTGGCGCCGGTCTTCTTCTCGAAGGCCGCTGTGACGTCCTTGACCCACTGGTCCGGCGTGGAGCCGTCCATCGCCCAGACCGTCAGCGTCTGGCCCTTGAAGCTGTCCGGTCCCGCGTTCTTGCCGCTGTCGTCGTCGTCCCCGCCGCACGCCGACACGGAGACCATCATGCCCGCGATCACGATCGCGGCCGCAAGCTTGCGCTTCACGCCACCCTCCTCAGGGATGCCACTAACCCCCCACGCCCTCGGCGGTGACCTGCGTACGACGCTGTTGCACGTAGGGCTCGGGACCTGGCCACTAATGGTGTAGACCAGTACGGTGGAGCTTGGCCTAGACCTTTTGGAGTGTCAAGGGTGGTTCGGGAAGCCGGTCCCGGCCGTTACGAGAAAGTCACCGGAGCGCGTCCGTCCGGATCCATCCCTTTCGCCCCGGCCCGTTCAGTTGGACTAGACCATAGGGCAGTTGGCCGCTATAACGGGAGACCGTCGACACAGCCGGGAAGGCAGGCATGACCACCGACGTCAGCAGCGCCCAGCCGCACAGGGGGGCGCCCGGCCGCACCGCGCGCGTGCCGAAGTACTACCGGATCAAACAGCAGTTGCTCAGCATGGCCGAGGCACTGCAGCCCGGCTCGGCCATGCCCGCGGAACGTCTGCTCGCCGTCCGGTTCGACACCTCCCGGACCACCGTCCGGCAGGCCCTCCAGGAACTCGTCGGCGAGGGCCGGCTCGACCGGATCCAGGGCAAGGGCACCTTCGTCGCCCAGCCCAAGCTGTACCGCACGCTCCAGCTCACCTCGCACACCGAGGACATGCGCGCCCAGGGCCTCGCCCCGGCCTCGCAGATGCTGGACATCGGGGAGATCCCCGCGGACGAGAAGCTGGCGGGCCTGCTCGGCATCGGGATCGGCGAGAAGGTGCTGCGCATCGAGCGGCTGCGGCTGGCCAGCGGCGATCCGATGGCGATCGAGACCACCCATCTGTCCGTACGGCGCTTCCCCGGCCTGCGCCGCTCCCTCGCCACCCACCCCTCGCTGTACACGGCGCTCGCCGAGGTGTACGGCGTCCATCTCGCCGAGGCCGACGAGACCATCGAGACCTCGCTGTCGACCCCGCGCGAGGCGCAGTTGCTCGCCACCGACGTGGGGCTGCCGATGCTGCTGCTGTCCCGGCACTCGCGGGACGCGCAGGGCACCCCGGTGGAGTGGGTGCGCTCGGTCTACCGCGGCTCCCGCTACAAGTTCGTCGCCGCCCTGCGCCGCCCGGGCGCCCCGGTGGTCGGCCGGAGAACGGCCCCACCGGACCGGGACGGACTCGGCCGCCCGTGAACCGAGGGGAGTCCGGCCGGCCGCCGCGAAACGCGAACGCCCGGCCCCTTTCGGTGAAAGGGCCGGGCGAAGACGCGGCGGGTCACTTCTGGGTGAGTGTGACGTCCTTGTCCGTCACCGCGTGGAAGGCCGGCAGCAGGAGCACACCCGAGGGGCGCAGCTCCGTGAGGGTGGCCTCGACGTGCGCCTTGCCCCCCTTCAGCTTCTCCAGCGAGACCTGGCCGGAGTTCTCCCAGCGGTGCTCGGCGCCGTCGCACTGGGCGACACCGCCGCCGATGGCGTGCTTGAGGCCGGGGTCGCCCTGGCTGACCGAGGCGCTGATGAGCACCGGTCCGGTGCCGCCGGTGCAGCGGTAGGTGCCGGCGAGCGTCACGGTGCCGTCGGCCGTGATCCGGCCGACGCTGTCGATGGTGACGGTCTCGGCGGGGTCGGCGGCGGCCGGGCCGACGGCGGTGCACACCAGTGCGGCGGCACCGAGAACCGTGGCGAGGACGGGTCGTACGGGCATGGGATACCTCCCGGGTCCAGGGATCGAGGGCTTCCACTGGTACCCGCCGACCGTGCCGGGGGACGTGACCGTCACCCCATCGGTGGCGCGTCATGACACCGTCCGGGCCGGGCGCACCCGCGGCCTACGGCAGTACGGCGAAACCGTCCAGCTCCACCAGCGCCCGCTCGTCCCACAGCCGTACGACCTCCACGACGGCCATCGCGGGGTAGTGGCGGCCCGCGGACTGCTGCCAGATCCGGCCGAGTTGCCGTGCGTGGGCGCGGTACGCGGCGACGTCCGTGGCGTAGACGGTGACCCGGGCGAGGTCGGCGGGGGTGCCGCCGGCCGCGCGCAGGGCGGTGAGGAGATTGCCGAGGGCCGCCCGGAACTGCTCGGGCAGGGTGTCGCCGACGATCTTGCCGTCGGTGTCCAGCGCGGTCTGGCCGGCGAGGAACACCACGCGGGCGCCGGTCGCCACGACGGCGTGCGAGAAGCCCGTGGGCGGGGACAGCTCGGGCGGGTTGACGCGCTCGGTCGTCACCGGGCCTCCTTCAGTGCCGTGGCGTACAACTCCTTGGCGATGATGCCCCGCTGGACCTCGCTGGCGCCCTCGTAGATGCGGGGCGCGCGCACCTCGCGGTAGAGGTGTTCGAGCAGGTGGCCGCGGCGCAGGGCGCGGGCGCCGTGCAGCTGGACGGCGGTGTCGACGACGTACTGCGCGGTCTCGGTGGCGAGCAGCTTGGCCATCGCGGCACGCCGGGGGACGTCGTCGGCTCCCGCGTCGTACGCCGAGGCCGCCGCGTACACCATCAGCCGGGCCGCCTCGGTGCGCAGGGCCATCTCGGCGACCTGGTGGGACACGGCCTGAAGGTCCATCAGCCTGCCGTCGAACGCGGTACGCCGGCTGGTGTGGGCGACCGTGGCGTCCAGCGCGGCCTGGGCCATGCCGACCGCGAAGGCTCCGACGCTGGGCCGGAAGAGATTGAGGGTGCCCATGGCGACGGCGAAGCCGCGGTCCACCTCGCCGAGCAGGTCGGCGGCGGTCACGGGCACGGCGTCGAAGGCGAGGGCGCCGATGGGGTGCGGCGAGATCATCTCCAGCGCGCTGCCGGTGAGCCCGGGCCGGTCGGCCGGGACCAGGAAGGCGGTCACCCCGCGGGCTCCGGCGCCCGGCGTGGTGCGGGCGAAGACGGTGTAGAAGTCGGCCTCGGGGGCGTTGGAGATCCAGCACTTGTCGCCGGTGAGCCGCCAGCCGTCGCCGTCGGGCTCGGCCGCCAGGGCCAGCGCCGCCGCGTCCGACCCGGCTCCGGGCTCGCTCAGCGCGAACGCGGCGACCGCGCTGCCGTCGGCGACCCGCGGCAGCCAGCGCTCCCGCTGGGCCGGGGTGCCGTGGGCGTGCACCGGATGGGCGCCCAGGCCCTGCAGGGCGAGGGCGGTCTCGGCCTCGGTGCAGGCCTGGGCGAGGGACTCCCGCATCAGGCACAGGTCCAGGGCACCGGAGGCGAACAGCCGTGCGAGCAGGCCCAGTCGGCCGAGTTCGGCGAGGAGCGGCCGGTTGACGCGGCCGGGCTCGCCCCGGTCGGCGAGCGGGCGCAGCCGGTCGGCGGCCAGGTCACGCATTTCGGCACACCAGGCGGTCTGCTCCGGTCCGAGTGAGAATGCGGACACGGCCGGTCCTCCCTCCGGGTTCACTTTCGAGGCGGGTCCCCGCGCCCTTGCCTACCCACCCGTCCGTCACGTTATCGCGTACAGTTGACTGCCGTCACCAACACGATACGCTCGATGCGCGAGCCCACCAGGAAGCCTGTTCGGACATCTGTCCGGACATCGGTCACGGCAAGGGGGCGGACCGCCATGCATCTCTCGGCCCATGTCGACACCTTCGCGCGCGACCATCTGCCCCCGCCCGACCAGTGGCCCGAGCTCCGCTTCGACCTGCCGGAGCTGCGCTACCCCGAGCGGCTCAACTGCGCCGCGGAACTCCTGGACCACGCCGACCCGGCCCGCCCGGTGTTCCACACCCCGGCCGGCCCCAGCTGGACGTACGGCGAGCTGCGCGCCCGGGTCGACCGGATCGCGCACGTCCTCACCGGCACCCTGGGCGTGGTCCCGGGCAACCGGGTGCTGCTGCGCGGCCCCACCACGCCCTGGCTCGCCGCCTGCTGGCTGGCCGTGCTGAAGGCGGGCGCGGTCGCGGTCACCGTGCTGGCCCAGCAGCGCCCGCACGAGCTGGCGACCATGTGCGAGATCGCCCGGGTGGGGCACGCCCTGTGCGACATCCGCGCGGTGGACGACCTGGCGAAGGCCGCGATACCCGGGCTGCGGATCACCACGTACGGCGGTGACACGCCCGACGACCTGCTGCGCCGCCCCGCCCCCGACGCCCCCTACCCGGCCGTGGACACCGCGGCCGACGACGTCGCCCTGATCGCGTTCACCTCCGGCACCACGGGTCGCCCGAAAGGGTGCATGCACTTCCACCGCGATGTGCTGGCGATCGCCGACACCTTCTCCCGGCATGTGCTGCGCCCCCGGGAGGACGACGTCTTCGCCGGCAGTCCCCCGCTCGGCTTCACCTTCGGCCTCGGCGGGCTGGTGATCTTCCCGATGCGGGCCGGAGCGGGCGCGCTCCTCCTCGAACAGGCGGGCCCCCGGCAGCTGCTGCCCGCCATCGCCGAGCACCGCGTCTCGGTCCTGTTCACCGCGCCGACCGCCTACCGCGCCATGCTGGAGCGGCTGAACGGGTACGACGTCTCCTCCCTCAGGCGCTGTGTGTCGGCCGGCGAGAACCTGCCCGCGGCCACCTGGCGGGCCTGGCACGACCGCACGGGCATCGGCATCATCAACGGCATCGGCGCGACCGAGCTGCTGCACATCTTCATCTCCGCCGCCGACGAGCACATCCGGCCCGGACGCACGGGCCTGCCGGTACCGGGCTGGCAGGCGCGCGTCCAGGACGCCGACGGCAAGCCGGTGCCGGACGGCGAGCCCGGCCTGCTGGCCGTCCGGGGCCCGGTCGGCTGCCGCTACCTCGCCGACCCGCGGCAGCGGGAGTACGTCCAGGGCGGGTGGAACATCACCGGCGACACCTACGTCCGCGAGGCCGACGGCTACTTCCGCTATGTGGCCCGCGCCGACGACATGATCATCTCCGCCGGGTACAACATCGCGGGCCCGGAGGTGGAGGACGCCCTGCTGCGCCATCCCGACGTGGCCGAGACCGCGGTCGTCGGCCGACCCGACGACGCCCGCGGCGAGGTGGTCGTGGCCTACACGGTGCTGCGCGCCGGAGCCCGGCGCGACCCGGAAGCGCTGCGCGACTTCCTCGTCCGCGAACTGGCGCCCTACAAATGCCCGCGCGAGTTCGTCTTCCTGGAAGCGCTGCCCCGCACGGCCACCGGCAAGCTCCAGCGGTTCCGGCTGCGTTCCCATGGTGACCAGCAGTGATGCCGGGGACCTAAAATGATCAACGTGTCCGAGCAGCACGCCCCCAGGTCCCTCATCGTCACGCTCTACGGCGCGTACGGCCGCTTCATGCCCGGCCCCGTGCCCGTCGCCGAGCTGATCCGACTCCTGGCCGCGGTCGGCGTGGACGCGCCCTCCGTACGCTCCTCGGTGTCCCGGCTCAAGCGGCGCGGCCTGCTGGCGCCGGCCCGCACGGAGTCCGGCGCCGCCGGGTACGAACTCTCCGCCGAGGCACGCCAGTTGCTGGACGACGGCGACCGGCGCATCTACGCCGCCGCGCCCGTGGCGGACGAGGGCTGGGTGCTCGCGGTGTTCTCGGTGCCCGAGTCGGAGCGGCAGAAGCGGCATGTGCTGCGCTCCCGGCTGGCCGGCCTGGGCTTCGGCACGGCGGCCCCGGGGGTGTGGATCGCCCCGGCCCGCCTCCACGAGGAGACGGAGCACACCCTGCGCCGGCTCCGCCTGGATCCGTACGTGGACTTCTTCCGCGGCGAGCACCTGGGCTTCGCGCCCACGGCCGAGGCGGTGGCCCGCTGGTGGGACCTGTCCGCCATCGCCAAGGAGCACGAGCGCTTCCTGGACGTCCACGCGCCCGTGCTGCACGCCTGGGAGCGCCGTACGGACACCCCGCCCGAGGAGGCGTACCGCGACTACCTCCTCGCCCTGGACTCCTGGCGCCACCTGCCCTACACCGACCCGGGCCTGCCCACCCGCCTCCTGCCGGCCGACTGGCCGGGCGTCCGCTCGGCGGAGGTGTTCCGGAGGCTGCACGAGAGGCTGCGGGAGGCGGGGGCGCGGTTCGCGGGCCTGTGAGGGGCGGCGGGCCTCACCCGCTGAGGGTGAGGCGGGGTTTCGGGGCGTCCGTGCGGCCGGTCCGCGGGCGTCGGCTGCCCGCGCGGTAGGGCGCGGGCCAGACCGCCCCGGGGCCGGTGTAGCCCTGCTCGGCCGCGGCGTGCAGGGTCCAGTGCGGGTCGTACAGGTGGGGCCGGGCCAGCGCGCACAGATCCGTACGGCCGGCGAGGATCAGCGAGTTGACGTCGTCCCAGGAGGAGATCGCGCCGACCGCGATCACCGGGACCCGCGCCTCCTGCCGGATCCGGTCGGCGAACGGCGTCTGGTACGACCGCCCGTACTCCGGCTGCTCCTCGGCCACCACCTGCCCGGTGGAGACGTCGATGGCGTCGGCTCCGTGCGCGGCGAAGGCGCGGGCGATCCCGACGGCGTCCTCGGCGGTCGTCCCGCCCTCCGCCCAGTCGGTGGCCGAGATCCGGACGGTCATCGGCCGCTCGGCCGGCCACACCGCGCGTACGGCGTCGAAGACCTCCAGCGGGAACCGCAGCCGCCGCTCCAGCGAGCCGCCGTAGGCGTCGGTGCGCCGGTTGGTGAGCGGGGAGAGGAAGCCGGAGAGCAGATAGCCGTGGGCGCAGTGCAGTTCGAGCAGGTCGAAGCCGGCCCGGGCGGCCCGCCAGGCGGCGGCGGCGAACTGCTCTCGGATGTCGGTGAGCTGCGCCCGGGAGAGCTGGCGCGGGGTCTGGCTGCCGGGCCGGTACGGCAGCGGGGAGGCGGCGACGACGGGCCAGTTGCCGGTGGGCAGCGGTTCGTCCATGCCCTCCCACATCAGCTTCGTGGAGCCCTTGCGCCCGGAGTGCCCGAGCTGGACGCCGATCGCGGTGCCCGGTGCCTGGCGGTGCACGAAGTCGGTGACGCGCCGCCACGCCTCGGCCTGCCGGCCGGTGTAGAGGCCGGCGCAGCCGGGGGTGATCCGGCCCTCCTCGCTGACGCACACCATCTCGGTCATCACCAGGCCGGCCCCGCCGAGGGCGCGGGAGCCCAGGTGGACGAGGTGGAAGTCGCCGGGGACGCCGTCGGTGGCGGAGTACATGTCCATCGGGGACACGACCACCCGGTTGCGCAGGGTCAGGCCGCGCAGCCGGAACGGCGTGAACATCGGGGGTGTGCCGGGCGGGCAGCCGAACTCGCGCTCGACGGACTCGGTGAAGCGGGCGTCGCGCAGCCGCAGGTTCTCGTGGGTGACGCGGCGGCTGCGGGTGAGCAGGTTGAAGGCGAACTGGCGGGGCGGCTGACGCAGGTACAGCCGCAGGTTCTCGAACCACTCCAGGCTGGCCCGGGCGGCCCGCTGGGTCGAGGCGACGACGGGCTTGCGCTCCTCCTCGTACGCCGCCAGCGCCCCGGGCACGTCCGGCTGCTCCGTCAGGCAGGCGGCGAGGGCCAGGGCGTCCTCCACGGCGAGCTTGGTGCCGGAGCCGATGGAGAAGTGGGCGGTGTGGGCGGCGTCGCCGAGGAGGACGACGTTGCCGTGCGACCAGCGGTCGTTGACCACGGTGCGGAAGGTGGTCCAGGCGGAGTTGTTGGAACGCAGGGGCCTGCCGCCGAGCGCGTCGGCGAAGATCTTGGCGCAGCGTTCGAGGGACTCGCGCGGGTCGAGTGCCTCGAATCCGGCCGCCCGCCACACCTCCTCGCGCATCTCGACGATCACGGTGGAGGCGCCGGCCGCATAGGGGTAGCCGTGCAGTTGCATCACGCCGTGCTCGGTCTCGGCGATCTCGAAGCGGAAGGCGTCGAAGGCGAAGTCGGTGGCGAGCCAGATGTAGCGGCAGCGGTGGGTGTCCACCCGGGGGCGGAACACCGGGGCGTAGGTCTCGCGGGTGGTGCTGTGCACACCGTCGGCGGCGATGACGAGGTCATGGTCCTCAGCGAGCCGGCCGACGGGCGGCGCCTCGGTGGAGAACCGCAGCGACACGCCCAGTGAGCGGCAGCGGTCGTGCAGGATCTCCAGGAGCCGGTGCCGGCCCAGCGCCGCGAAACCATGGCCGCCGGAGCGGTGCCGTATGCCCCGGTGCACGATGTCGATGTCGTCCCAGCGGACGAAGTCCCGCTGCAGGGCTTCGTGGACGACGGGGTCGGCGTGCTCGATGCCGCCGAGGGTCTCGTCGGAGAGGACCACGCCGAAGCCGAAGGTCTCGTCGGGGGCGTTGCGCTCCCAGACGGTGACGTCCCGGGCGGGGTCGAGTCGTTTCAGCAGGGCGGCGGCGTAGAGTCCCCCGGGACCGCCGCCGATGATCGCCACGCGCACGGCAGGTCACCTCCCCCGCCACTTCGGCGGGCGCTTCTCGGTGAAGGCCGCGTGGAACTCCGCGTAGTCCTCGCCGTTCATCAGCAGGGCCTGGGTCGAGGCGTCCAGCTCCACCGACGCCGCCAGCGGCATGTCCAGCTCGGCCGTCAGCAGGGCCTTCGTCTGGGCGTACGCCAGGGCCGGGCCGTCGGCCAGCCGGCGGGCCAGCGCCGCGGCGGCCTCGTCCGCGCCGCCCTCCTCGGCGAGTTCGCTGATCAGGCCGATGCGCTCGGCCTCGGGGGCCCGTACCGGGTCGCCGAGCATGAGGAGGCGGGTGGCGTGGCCGAGGCCGACGACCCGGGGCAGCAGATAGGCCGCGCCCATGTCGCCGCCGGACAGGCCGACGCGGGTGAAGAGGAAGGCGAAGCGGGCCGAGGGGTCCGCGACCCGGAAGTCGGCCGCCAGGGCGAGGACCGCTCCGGCGCCCGCGGCCACGCCGTGCAGCGCCGCGATCACGGGGAACGGGCATTCGCGGATCGCCCGGACGACCTGCCCGGTCATCCGGTTGAAGTCGAGCAGCTGGGCGGTGTCCATGGACAGGGTGGCGCCGATGATCTCGTCCACGTCACCGCCGGAGCAGAAGCCGCGCCCCTCGCCGGCCAGCACCAGGGCGCGGACCGCGCGCTCGCGGGACAGCTCGGCGAGCAGATCGCGCAGGTCGGCGTAGGCGCCGAAGGTGAGGGCGTTGAGTTTCTCGGGGCGGGCCAGGGTGACGGTGGCGACCCCGTCGTCGATCCGGAGCCGCAGATGGGCCCAGTCGGCGGTGCGGGCGGCGGAGCCGGTGAAGGGACTCATGACGTGCGGCCTCCTTGGGCGACGGTGCCGTACGTTGCTCTGTCCCATGAAGTTATCACCTGTTTGTGACTGTCGTCACGGGCACGCGACATGCCTGGGCTGATCGGCCGGAAGGTCACATCGGTCACCGGTCGGCGACAGCGCCGTAACAGTGGGCCCGGCCCGGCGAGGCGGGACGTCCGGCGGGGTAAGCCGCCCGTAGCCGGGGCCGAAGGTCCCGGGCGGTGCCCGACGACGGTCCCTGTGACCGGGCCCCGTACCATTCCTGAGGTTGAAAGCAGGACAGCCTGCTCCATGAACGGACTCGCCTTGCACGAACGCCCCGCCGAATCGGCCTCCTGGCGCATCGCGCTGCCGCACACCACGGCCGCGGTGCCCGTGGCGCGCGCCCTGGTGCGCACGGCTCTCACCGAGGTGGAGCACGCGGCCGACTGCGACACCGCGGAGCTGCTCACCGCCGAGCTGGTGGCCAACGCCGTGGAGCACACCGCGGGGCGCGGCCCGATAGAGCTGGTGGTGGAGCTGCTGCCGACCGGCTGCCAGGTCGAGGTGCACGACCCGGACCCGGCGCCGCCCGGCCATCTGACCCGGCCGGTGATCGAGGAACCCGACCCGTGGCAGGAGGGCGGGCGCGGGCTGCTGCTGATCCGCGCCCTCAGCTCCTCCTGCGGTCACCGCCCCACCCCGTCGGGCAAGGCGGTGTGGTTCAGACTGCCTGCGGTTCCCGCTCAGCGGCGGCCGGCGTGACCTCGGCGGCCGGCCGCGCCAGCGTGGAGCGCCGGCGGCCGTAGGCGGCGTAGACCACCAGGCCCACCGCGAGGAACACGGCGAACTGGACCCAGGTCCGCCAGCCGGTCTCGTACATCAGGTACAGGCAGAAGCCGACGCCGAGCAGCGGGGCCACCGGGTAGAGCGGCACCCGGAAGGAGCGGGCGAGGCCGGGCTCGCGGCGGCGCAGGGCGATCACCGTGATGTTGACGACGGCCATGATGGCGAGGGTGCCGATGGTGCACAGGTTCATCACGGAGTCGAGCGAGGCGAAGGCCGCCGGGAGCGCGAAGACGACCGCGACGATCAGCGTGCCGGCGACCGGCGTCGACGTCCTCGGGGAGACCTTCTCGAAGACGCGCGGGATCAGGCCGTCCCGGGACATCGACATGAGGATGCGGGTCTGGCCGAACATCACGGCGAGCACCACCGAGGCGATGGCGACGACCGCGCCGAAGGCGATGACACCGCCGCCGACGGCGGAGCCGGTGACCTGGTTGACCACGTACGACAGCGCGGCGGGGCGGTCGGCGACCTGGTCGCCGCCGATGGCGCCGATCGCGGCGAGCGCGACCGCGCAGTAGAGCAGGGTGACCAGGCCCATGCAGACCATGATCGCGATCGGGATGTCCCGGCGCGGGTTCTTCGCCTCCTCGCCGGCCGTGGTGATCGCGTCGAAGCCGATGTAGGAGAAGAACGCGGCGGTGGTGCCCGCGCCGATGCCGCCGAGGCCGGCCGGGGAGAACGGGGTGAGGTTGCCGTCCTTGAAGGCGCTGTAGCCGATGGCGCAGAAGGCGAGCAGGATGGCGAGCTTGACCGCGGCCATGGCGGCCGTCGCCCGGGCGCTCTCCCGCACCCCGCGCACCAGCAGCACGGAGGCCATGGCGATGACGATCACGGCCGGGAGGTTGACGATGCCGCCGTCGCCGGGGCCCGCGGACAGGTCGGCCGGGAGCTGCCAGCCGGTGAGGCTGTGCAGCAGCTCGTTGACGTACTGGCTCCAGCCGACCGCGACGGCCGAGATGGAGATGCCGTACTCCAGCAGCAGGCACCAGCCGACGAGGAAGGCGGTGGACTCGCCGAGGCCGGCGTAGGCGAAGGAGTACGAGGAGCCGGAGACCGGGATCGCGCCGCCCAGCTCGGCGAAGGAGAGGGCCGTGAAGACGCAGGTGATCGCGGCGAGGACGAAGGAGACGACGACGGCGGGGCCGGCCTGGGCGACGGAGTCGGAGAGGCCGACGAAGATGCCGGTGCCGACGATGGCGCCGACGCCGAAGCAGATGAGCTGGAAGAGGCCCATGGTGCGCTTCAGGCCGTGCCCCTCGCGGTCGGCGCCGGATTCGGCGACGAGCAGCTGCGGGGACTTGATGCGGGGAGCGGGCATGCGGGTGGTGCTCGTTTCTGGTGGTGCGGGCGGCCGTCGTACGGCCGCGGCGGCGGCTCCGGAAGGGGTGGCTCCGGGCCGCCGGTCAGGATAAGGCCTGGTGAGGCGGGTCAGGCAAGGGTTTCCCGGGCGAGTGTGGCCACCAGCACCGCCTTGATGGTGTGCAGGCGGTTCTCGGCCTCGTCGAAGACGACCGAGTGGGCGGACTCGAAGACCTCGTCCGTCACCTCCAGCGAGCTGAGGCCGTGCGTCTCGTGGATCTGCTGCCCCACCGTGGTGCCGAGGTCGTGGAAGGCCGGCAGGCAGTGCAGGAACCTCACGTCCGGGTTGCCGGTGGCGCGGAGCACGTCCATGGTCACGGCGTACGGGGAGAGGGCCGCGATCCGCTCGTCCCACACCTCCTTGGGCTCGCCCATGGAGACCCAGACGTCGGTGGCGACGAAGTCGGCGCCCCGGACGCCGTCGGCGACGTCCTCGGTGAGCGTGACGCGGGCGCCGCTGGTGGCGGCGAGCGCGCGGGCGCGGTCGACGATCTCCTGGCCGGGCCAGTAGGACTTCGGGGCGACGATCCGTACGTCCATGCCGAGCAGGGCGCCGGTGACCAGGTAGGAGTTGCCCATGTTGAAGCGGGCGTCGCCGAGGTAGGCGAAGGCGATCTTCCGCAGCGGCTTGGCGCTGTGCTCGGTCATGGTGAGCACGTCGGCGAGCATCTGGGTGGGGTGCCAGTCGTCGGTGAGGCCGTTGTAGACGGGCACGCCGGCGTGTGCGGCCAGGTCCTCGACCTTGGCCTGGCTGTCGCCCCGGTACTCGATGGCGTCGTACATCCGGCCCAGCACGCGGGCGGTGTCCCTCACCGACTCCTTGTGCCCGATCTGCGAGCCGGACGGGTCGAGGTAGGTGGTGTGGGCGCCCTGGTCGGCGGCGGCGACCTCGAACGCGCAGCGGGTGCGCGTCGAGGTCTTCTCGAAGATCAAGGCGATGTTCCGGCCCCGCAGATACTGCGTCTCGGCCCCGGCCTTCTTGGCGGCCTTCAGCTCGGCCGCCAGCTCGACCAGGCCGCGGAACTCCTCCTCGGTGAAGTCCAGCTCCTTGAGGAAGTGGCGGCCGGCGAGGGCGGTCGAGACTGTCGCCATGGGGGGCGCTCCAGATGTATGACTACGAAGGACTATGGAAGTCTATACGAACATCCGCAATTCTATACGGCGCCTATACGGCGTCTCGCTCTACGGGACAGCTCATGCACCGGGGGCCGCCCCGGCCCCGGCCCAGCTCGCTGCCCGGGATCTCGATCACCTCGATGCCCTGTTTGCGCAGATGGGTGTTGGTGGTGGAGTTCCGCTCGTAGGCGATGACCACACCCGGTTCGACGGCGAGCACGTTGCAGCCGTCGTCCCACTGCTCGCGTTCGGCGGCGTGCACGTCCTGCGTGGCGGTCAGCACCCGGATCTCGCCGAGGCCGAGCGCGGCGGCGATCGCCCGGTGCATGTGCTCCGGCGGATGGTCGGTGACCTTCAGCTCCCGTTCGCCGACGCCCGGCTCGATGGTGTACGAGCGGAGCATGCCGAGGCCGGCGTACTGGGTGAAAGTGTCGCCGTCGACCATGGTCATGACCGTGTCGAGATGCATGAAGGCGCGCCGCTTGGGCATGTCGAGCGCGACGATGGTGCGTGCCGAGCCGGCCGCGAACAGCTTGTGTGCCAGCATCTCCACGGCCTGCGGGGTGGTGCGCTCGCTCATGCCGATCAGGACGGCGCCGCTGCCGATCACCAGGACGTCACCGCCCTCGATGGTGGAGGGGAAGTCCGCCTGCCCCTCGGACCAGACGTGGAACGATGCGTCACGGAACAGGGGGTGGTGGCGGTAGATCGCTTCGAAGTGGACGGTCTCGCGCTGCCGGGCGGGCCAGCGCATGGCGTTGATGGAGACGCCGTCGTAGATCCACGCCGAGGTGTCGCGGGTGAAGAGGTGGTTGGGCAGCGGGGGGAGCAGGAAGTCGTCCAGGTCCATGACGTGGAAGCGGACGGAGGCCGGTTCCGCGTAAGCGTCCAGGAACTCCCGCTTGGTCATGCCGCCGACCAGGGCCTCGGCCAGCTCGTCCGGGGTCATCCGGTCGAAGGCGGCGCGCAGATGGTCGGTGGCGAGGGGGCCGTACTCCTTCTCGTCGAAGACCCGGTCCAGGACGAGCGTCCGGGCCGCCGGGAGCGCCAGGGTCTCGGCGAGCAGGTCCCCGAAGAGATGGACGGCGACGCCACGGTCGCGCAGTACGTCGGCGAACCCGTCGTGCTCGGCGCGCGCCCGGCGCACCCAGAGCACGTCGTCGAAGAGCAGGGCGTCCTTGTTGCTGGGGGTGAGCCTTTTGAGCTCAAGATCCGGCCGGTGCAGGATGACGCGGCGCAGCCGCCCGGCCTCGGAGTCGACGTGGAATCCCATGCCTCCATCCTGACCAACGGCGCCGCGCTTCACCCTCCGCTCGGCGGTTTCCGCACCCCGAGCGGACCGGAAGCGTTCCGGAAGCGGGCGGAGGCTGTCGGCGGAAGCGGCGGCGGGTCTTTGCTGGGGGGCGTGAACAGATGTGCCGGGGGCGTGAACGGATCAGCCGATGCCGGGCGGCGGGAGTGCCGGGCCCCGCTCGTCCACGCGCCGCAGGAAGGCCTCGACCGCCGACAGGTCGGTCCGCTCCAGTTCCTCGGCGCGGATGACGACGCGCAGCTCGGGGCAGACGGCGGGGTCCTGGTCCAGGCTGCGGGTGAACGTCTCGACGATCAGCAGCAGGAGCTGGGTGCGGTCGAGTTCGACGAGGCGGGACAGGCCCGCGCCGATCAGCGGTATGGCCACGGGCTTGAACAGGCCGTGCATGGCGACGGAGGGCCACAGGCGTTCCAGGCTCAGCCGCAGGTCCGCCGGGGCGGACCGGGCACGCAGGTCGTTGCCCAGCCGGGAGTAGGCGAGGGCGAAGACCCGGCGTTTGCCGACGGGGACCGCCACCGCGGTACCGATCGGATAGCGGGTGCGCCGGCCGCGCCGCTTCGCCCGGACGCTCTCCGTGGCCAGCGGGGTGAACTCCTTCAGTCCGCGGCGCAGTGCGGTGTCCAGGAGCTGGTGCCGGCCGTCGAAGAGGCGGCCGACCAGCTGGCCCTGCACGCTCTCCCGGCTGATCACCACGTCGTCGGTGGAGGTGTCGAAGGTGTCGGAGAATCCCACGACCAGGTTGGCGTCCTCCTGGTCGAACAGGTCGCCGCGCACCACGACGACGTCCACCCGCAGCCCGCGCAGGGTGTGGCGCAGCAGTTCGTCGCCGTGCCGCTCGCGCAGCCGGGCGTTCAGGCGGGCCAGGGTTGCGGCGGCCTCGGGGTCGTCCGGCCGTTCCCGGGCCGTCAGTTCGGCCACCGGCAGGGCGAGGTCGTAGCGGCCCAGCGCGGTGTGCCCGGCGATCAGTTCCCGCAGCGCGGTCTCCCTGAGCCGGTTCAGCCGCCGGACCGGTGCGCTCGCGAACTCCTCGTCCTGCGCCTCGGTCAGCGGCCGGCCGCGCCAGAGCCGCAGGGCGTCCGTGAGCAGCCGGACGGCCGAGGCCGGTGCCGCGCGCAGCGCGTCGCCCACCAGGCGGGTGAACTCGGCGCTGTCCAGTTCGTCGTCGGACAGGTCCAGTCGGTAGGTGCTCTCGGCCCCGCGCGCGGTCGGCAGCTGTCCGGTGCGGACGATCCGGGTACCGTGGCCCGGCCCGGCCTGGTCGAACGCGCGGCGCAGCTCCAGGATCCGCTTCTGCACCTCGTTGCGGTTGCGCATGTCCTGGTGGGGCAGTTCCACGGTGTGCTGCCAGACGTCCCGGTACAGCCGGCGGGCGGTCACGGCCTCGCCCTCGGCGGCGACCAGGCGGACCAGCAGGCGTGCCGTGAGCGGGGTGAGCCGTACCGGAGCGCCGTTCACGTCCAGTCGGACCGGACCCAGGACGCTCACGCGGACGCGCGGTGGCCGGGTCTGCACGCGCCTCGCCCCCTCCGCCGCGTGACGTCCCGTCATCAGTGCGGTCAGCGTACCAAGGTGCTCCGGCGGGAATCATGCGGTTGACCCGGCGCAGTCCGGCACGGTTCCGGCTCGTGCGGTCGTGGCGCGGGCGGCGGGTGTTCGCGGGCAGTGTGCTGGCGGCCTTCGGCGGGGTGTCGGCCGTCGTGCAGTTCGCGGGCCAGCTGTTCCCGGGCGTCGTCTCCCGGCCCGGCCTGGTGCTGGCCGGTTCCGTGACCCTGTGCCTGGCCTGGGGGCTGGCCCGGGCGCGTCCGCAGGCCGCCGTGCGGCAGGAGTTCGGGCGCCCCGGCATGACGGTGGTGGTCGAGGAGGGCGACCTGTTCGAGCAGCCGGGCCATCTGGTGGTGGGGTTCACCGACACCTTCGACACCCTCGTGGACGACGGTGTCGTCATCAACGACGGCAGTGTGCAGGGGCAGTTGCTGGCCCGCCGCTACGCGGGGGACGCCGGCCGGCTGGACGCGGAGCTGGCGGCCGCGCTGGCGGGGGTGGCTCCGGTGGCGTGGGAGAGCCCGCGGGACAAGCCCCGGGGCAAGCGGGCGCGGTATCCGATCGGGACGGTCGCCGTCCTCGGTACCCGGCCCGACCTGGTCTTCGGCGTCGCCTACAGCCGGATGGGCAACGACTGCGTCGCCTCGTCCGGGGTCGAGGACCTGTGGCTCGGCCTGAGCCGGCTGTGGGACGCCGTCCGCCGGCACGGCCAGCTGGAACGGGTCACCATGCCGCTCACCGGCGCGGGGCTCGCCCGGCTGCACGACCTCGACGAGGACAGCCTGCTGCGGCTGGTCCTGCTGTCGTTCGTCGTGCACTCCTGGGAGCGGAGGGTCTGCCGCGAGCTGCGTGTGCTGATCCGCCCCGGTGAGCTGGGGCGGATCGACCTGCCGGAGGCCGGCGCGTTCCTGGCCGGCCTGGCGGCGGGCGCCCGGCGCCATGTCTGACGCCGGGCGCCGCCGTCACCGCCGGTACGGCGCCGAGCGGTGCGGGCCCCTCCCCCGGCCGTGGACGACCACCGGGCCCGTACCGCGGTTCAGCGCGCCGGCGGTGTCCCCCCTCCGGTGCGGCCGTAGGCCGACAGATGGCGGTACGGCCAGGTCTGGAGCCAGTCGGAGCGGCTGTCGTCGACCGTGCAGCCCGCCAGCCTCAGCCGTTGGGCGATCTTGCGCAGGGCGGCCTCCGAGCCGTCGAACCGGATGACGTTGCGCCCCGCGATGTCGGCGATGGGGCGCAGCGCACCGACCTCCACCATCAGCGTGCGCTCCGGGTAGGCCATCAGCACCATGCCCAGTTCGATCAGCACGTTCGGCCGGGGCTGACCGGTCGGCTCGGTCTCGTACGGCGGCTCGGTCGTGCCCCGCAGGTCCGGGTGGAGCTGGACGAGGTCGTCCGGGGTGAGCAGCACGAGGGCCGCCTGGGCCTGCTCGGGGGCCTTCGCGACGACCTCGCCGAGGAAGGGTGCCGTCTTGCCGGTGGCCCGGACCAGGTCCTCCCACTCCAGCGGGCGCAGATCGAGCAGGCGCAGCAGGTCGAACATCTTCACCCGCACCTCCTCGTCCCGCCCGTGGATGACGAAGACGTTGCGGCGGCGGTCCGGGGAGGGACCGGAGCGGTCCTGCTCCTGGTGGGCGCGGCCGGCCGCGGCGGGGGCGGAGCCGTAGAAGTTCTGCGTGCCGGAGTTGGTGGTGTTGTTGTCGCCGGTGACGAAGCTGTTGTTGCTTCCGAAGTCGTTCCGGCTGCCGTAGTCGCTGCTGTTTCCGCCCGTGGGTGCCTGTGTCATGCGGATCCCGTCCCCTTGGCGCCCTCGGAGCCGCCGAAGTTGTTCTGCGTGCCCGAGTTGGTGGTGTTGTTGTTGCCGTTCACGAAGCTGTTGTTGTGCCCGTAGTTGTTGAGGATGTTCATCTGGCGGGCCTCGTGCTCCGTCAGGTCCACGTGGTGCTCGTACAGGAAGTCACGGACGATCTGCAGGAGTTGGCGCTCCACGATCTGGGTGTACTTGATCGTGTCCGTCTCCTGGAAGAAGTGGTGGAAGGTGGCGCTGGTCGCCATCTCCCGCACGCTGGTGACGGCTCCTCGGTTCAGCATGGCGTCCGCGTAGCGGCCGAGGCCGAACTCGCTGCTGTCGACGGGCTGCGGCACCCGGATCCGGTTCTTGCGCCAGGGCAGCAGCTCGGACAACTGGGAGCCGGCCTTGCCGCGCAGGGGCCGCACCGCGGACCCGGACGCGCCGCTCAGGGTGTGCCAGGCGAGCTTGAGCAGCAGTCCGCCGTCCAGGGCGGCGGGCAGCCGGTCCACGAGCCGGAAGCTCTTCTTGATCGGCGCCAGCACGTACGAGTAGAACTCGGTGTGCAGGGTGTTGCCCTTGAGATCGAAGCCCACGAACGCCGTGGTGACCAGTTCCTGGTCCCAGGACCCGACCCGGATGCACAGGTACGACCGTCCCGCGTCGTAGACGTCGTCCCTGGGGCCGTTGAGCTGGCCCAGGGTCGGCTCCGTCACCCCGCGGAGCGTCGTGACGGCCGTGGTGAAGGTGCTCTCCTCGACGGCGAGCCCGTCGATCCGCTCCCCCGGCCGGGTCTCGTCGCGCAGCCGGGCGGCCATGCGGCCGGCGACGTAGTCGGTCATCTCCTCGACAGTGAAGGGGATGACCTCCTTCCGCTTCGGCTCCGGGCCGTTCGCGCCGGGTGCCGCGGGCGCGCCCGGTCCCCCCTGCCCGGGGAACACGGGGAGCGGCGCACCGATCAGCAGTTCGGCGTTGGCCCAGCGGCGCACCTGCTCGCCCGCGCCCACGAAGGGCTTGTAGCCGCCGTAGCGGACCACGGTGCCGTCGGAGGCCTGCTCCCGCTTGATCTTGCTCACGAGGTCGTGCGTCAGCTCGGGGTGCTCGGGGTACGCGCCGTCGAACCCGCGCGTCCCGTCCGAGCCGCCGGTGCCCGGCCGCAGCCGCCTGACCAGCAGCTGGAGGGTGACGAGGCGCCGGAAGTACGCGGTGGCCCACAGCAGCCACAGCACCACGAGCAGCGCCGTGAACCCGTTCAGGAAGCCGACGGCCACGAGCACGTAGGTGAGGACCGCGCCCGCCGCGAGGACGGCCAGCCGCACGCGCTGCAGCCGGCGCGCCGCCAGGGCGTGCGCGAGCACGGGGACCGCGTCGTACCCGTACGACGGTGCGACCACCCGGTAGCGATGGGTCAGCAGCTCGCGGATGACGGCGGCGCGGTACACCGGGTCGAAGTAGGTGCCGGCGCACAGCAGCCGGGTGGCGTCGCTCGTGGCGTTCGGCGGAGCGGAGACGGTGAGGGTGTCGGTCGACATGATGGTTGCTCCGCTCTGCTCAGTCGGCCGAGGTCATCGAGGCCTGGGTGATGGTCCCGTCGACCACGGTGTACTGGCCGCTGTACGACTTCTGCGTACCGTCGGTCTGCAGGGCGAGGAGGTTCACCGAGACCGTCCCGCCGTCGACCGAGGTGATGGTGACGTCGTCCCGCTCGGTGGTGGTGAAGCCCGCCACGAAGGAGCTGTAGGACCTGTCGAGGTTCTTGCCGCCCAGTTCCCAGGCCTTGTCGTAGTCGCGCTGGTTGATCGCGTCGAAGAACGCGGTGACCGTGTCGGCGGGACCGGACGTGCCGTACGTCGTCTCCGCGGTGGTCTCCGTCTCGTACGGATCCGGGTCAGCGCTGTCCGTGGTCTCCGTGCCGTACGACGGGTACGCGTCCGTGGTCTCCGTCTCGGTCCCGTACGACGGGTACACGTCCGTGGTCTGCGTGCCGTAGGCGGGTGCCGACGGCATCGTGTCGTACCCCGGAGGGCTGCTGTCGCTGTCGTCGTCCGAGGCCAGGTGGGGTACGACGCCTATGAGGAGGATCAGCAGAAGGGGGATACCGGTGATGAGCAGTGCGTGCGTCCGCTGCGGTCCGCCGGCCGGTAACAGGCTCGGCGGCTCGTAGGTGCCGTTCATGGGTCCTCGCAACTCCCAGCAGACCGCCGGGGTCTCGCTGTGCCGTCGGTATGACGAGAGTCACTCTGCCCGACATCCGTGGGCCGGGAGCTGGTTTCGCGCTTCCGATGCGCTTCCGATCCTGCCGGGGTTCGAACGTCCTGTCGGGCGGCTCAGATCGCCGTGCACGGCACAGGCCACTGCCGGATGCGCGGGGGCAGGGTCACCGCCCAGCCGCCGGCGGACAGGACCAGCCGCTCGGCGGTGAGCAGCCCGAGCGCCTCCTGTCCGGCCGCGTCCAGCGTCTCGACGGGCGTGGGTTCCAGGAGCCGGAGGAACGTGGCGAGCAGGGCGGGGTGGTCCAGGGTCAGCCGGACGGCCGTGCCGCGCTCTCTGCGGTCCAGGACGGTGACGAAGTCCGGGCCGCGCCGGTGGTAGAGGACGCCGTGCTCGTGCTCCGCCCGCCAGGCCATCAACTCACTGTCGTCCGACGGGAGTTCGGCGGGAGGAGGCAGGTGTCGCAGCACGAGGGGGTCGTACGACGGCCGGCCCGTCGCCCGCCAGGTGACGCGCAGGCCGAGGCCCTGACACTCGCGCAGGAACCGCACCGCCTCCGCCGTCTCGCGCCCCGTGCCGCTCAGGTCCAGGGGTGCGGCGGCTTCGACGCGGCGCCCGGTGCGCCGGTGCGGCACGCCGCCGGGCAGCCCGCTCATCCGGCCCCCTCGGGCAGCCGGACCGGTTCGCCCCAGGTGGGCAGGGCGACCCAGGTGGCGCCGTCCCGGAACAACAGGCCCAGGGAGAAGGCGTGGTGGACCCATGCGTCCAGGGCGTCGGCGGACACCTCGTGGCCGTCGGCGGTGAGCAGGCGGTGCAGCGCGGGTACGGTCCGGCCGTCCTCCAGGTGGCGCAGGGCGGCGGCGCCCCAGCCGGTGAAGCGGTGGGTGGCGGGCGGCCGGCCGTGCCGTCGGTCGTGCACCAGCAGCTCCGTCCCGTCCTCCTCGAACAGCAGCCGGGAGTGCGCGTGCCCGGCCCGCCAGGCGGCCACCGCCTCCGTCAGCCGCCGTTCGACCGGGCCGGCGATACCGGCGGGCTCGGTGTCGAACAGGTAGACGAGATCGGCGAGTTCACTCTCGGGCAGGTCGTAGACGTGCCGGTACATCTCGGCCGGGCGGCGCTTGCCGAAGCCGAGGCCCGGGTCGGTGAAGTGCGGGCTGAACCGCTCCAGCTGGATGCGGTGGGCACCGCTCGGCGGCTGGAGGTGGACGAGGGCCGGGAGCTGGTCGATGACGTGCGTGTAGTCGTCGGCACTCTCGCCGGGGAAGCCGTAGAGCAGGTTCCAGGAGCAGGTCAGGGCGTGGTTCTCGCACTCGCGCAGGGTGCGGACGTTACGGGCGCCGGTGACGCCCTTGTCCATGAGGTCCAGGACGCGGCTGCCCAGGCTCTCGATGCCGGGCTGGATGTGCACCGTGCCGGAGTCGCCGAGGAGCCGGAGCTGTGCGGGGGTGAGGTTCGACTTGACCTCGTAGTGCAGCCGCAGGTCCCAGCCGCTCGCCACCACGCGGGGCAGGAAGTCGCGGAAGTAGGCCATGTCGATGATGTTGTCGACGGTGACCACGTCGAGGATGCGGTGGCGGCGCACCAGCCGGTCGATCTCCGTCCACAGCCGCTCCCCGGGCTTGGCACGGAAGGTCATCGCGGAACCGTTCAGCCCGCAGAAGGTGCAGTGGTGCTTCTCGCCCCACCAGCAGCCCCGGGCGCCCTCCACGACCAGCTTCGGATGGATGTATTCCTGGACCGGGGAGGCGTCCAGGGCGGTCTGCCACTGGTCGTAGTCGGGCGAAGGTATGTCGGCCGGGGCCACGGTCCGCCGGGTTTCCGTGTTGGCCCGGGACACCCCGCCGCCGTCCCACCAGCACAGGCCGGGGACGTCCACGGGGTCGGTGCCCGCGTCCAGGTGGCGTAACAGGGCCGGGAAGGCGTACTCGGCCTCGCCGCGCACCACATGGTCGACGAACGGGTGGTTGCGGTGCAGGGCGTGGCCCATCGGGCCGTCGCAGTTGCTGCCGCCGAGGACGACCGTCAGCTCGGGGCGTCTTCGCTTGAGCGCGCGGGCCAGGGCAAGGGACGGCACGTTCTGCATGAAGGTGCTGGTGAACCCGACCACGTCCGGCTCGGCCGCCAGGACCTCGGCGGCGCAGGCGTCGATGAAGGGGGCCGCGTACGGGCGCATCGCCAGGGCCGTGTCGATGAAGACGCCTCGGTCGGCCGCGTAGTCCCGGAGCCGGGCCGTGCCCCAGTCGGGGTCGTCGTACAGGGCGCCGGAGAAGACCCAGTCGCCGAGGCCGTGGAAGATCGCGTCGCTGCCGACCTCCACGCAGTCCCCCGGCCGCAACCGGCCGCCGGAGCGCTCCAGCAGGAACTCCGCCCAGCGCAGGGAGCCGTGGAACTCGGTGACCTCGTCGCCGGGGCGGGCCCGCCGCACGATCCGGTTCAGCAGGCCCAGTTGCAGCGAGGGCAGGTCGAGCGGGTGCCACGGCATCGTGACCAGGTGGACGCGCATGGTCAGCGGGTCGGCCGCTTCTCCAGGATCGCCGGCCGGCGGGTGGTGCTCTGCTGGTCCTCGCGGACCACGACCTTCTTGATCTCCACGTCGGCACTCCCCTCGTCACGCGCGAACACCCTTGTGCCGCACGGCCGTCCACCATATGGACGGTTGTGTGTGCGACACAAGGGTGTTCTGTGACAACGGCCCCTAAAGACGGGGCCGTTGTGTGACGGCCGGGGCTACAGGCGCGGGTCGACCGGCTCCGACTCCAGCGCCAGCACCCCGAACACCGCCTCGTGCACCCGCCACAGCGGCTCCCCGTCGGCGAGCCGGTCCAGGGCCTCCAGGCCGAGGGCGTACTCGCGCAGCGCCAGGGACCGCTTGTGGTTCAGGAACCGCTGCCGCAGCCGGGCGAGGTTGTCCGGCCGGGTGTACTCCGGGCCGTAGATGATCCGCAGGTACTCCCGGCCCCGGCACTTGATGCCGGGCTGCACCAGCCGCCCGTCCTGGTTCCGGACCAGCGCGCCGAGCGGTTTGACGACCATGCCCTCGCCGCCCCGGCCGGTCATCTCCAGCCACCAGTCGACGCCGGCCCGCACCGACTCCGGGTCACCGGTGTCGACGTAGAGCCGTCGGGTGGTCTGCAGGAGGCCGGTGCCGTCGTGCTCCACCAGCCGGTCGATCAGGGCCAGTTGTTCGTCGTGCGGGAGCGCGGCGAGGCTGCGGCCCTGGACGGCGAGCAGCTGGAAGGGGGCCAGCCGGACCCCGTCCAGGCCCTCGGTGGTCCAGCAGTAGCGACGGTAGGCGGCGGTGAACGCGTCGGCGTCGGCGGCCCGTTCGCGCTGCCGGTCCAGCAGGCCGGTGAGGTCGACGCCCCGGGCGGAGGCCGCTTCCAGCGCGGCGAGCGCGCCCGGGAACACCGCGCCGGAGGCGGCGCCCACGGCCGCGTACTGGCCGCGCAGCAGCCCCGAGGCCTTCAGCGACCACGGCATCAGCTCGGCGTCCAGCAGCAGCCAGTCCGTGCCGAGTTCGTCCCAGAGGCCGGCGCCCGTGATCGCCGAGCGCAGCCGGCCGAGGATCTCCTCGGTCACCTGCTGGTCGTCGAAGAACGGCCGCCCGGTACGGGTGTACAGGGACCCGGTGGGCCCTCCCCCAGCCCCGAAGCGCTTCAGCGCCGCCTCCGCGTCCCGGCACACCAGGGCCACGGCCCGCGAGCCCATGTGCTTCTCCTCGCACACGACCCGGGCGACGCCGTCCGCCGCGTACTGGGCGAAGGCCTCCGCCGGGTGCTCCAGGTAGCCGTCCGCCCGCGAGGTCGCCGTCGGTGCCATGGTCGGCGGCAGGTACGGCAGCAGGCGCGGGTCGGTCGCGAAGCGGCTCATGACCTCCAGGGCCGCCGCCGCGTTCTCCTCGCGGACCGCCACCATGCCCGCGTGCCGGGTCTCCACGGCCCGGCGGCCGTGCACGTCGGCCAGGTCGAGCGGCCGGCCGTCGTGCCCGCCGGGCGCCTCGGTGCGCAGCGGCTTCGCCGGCTCGTACCACACCCGCTCGGCCGGTACGTCGACCAGCTCGCGCTCCGGCCAGCGCAGCGCGGTCAGCTTGCCGCCGAAGACGGCACCGGTGTCCAGGCAGATGGTGTTGTTGAGCCATGTCGCTTCCGGCACCGGGGTGTGGCCGTAGACCACAGCCGCGCGGCCCCGGTAGTCCTCCGCCCACGGGTAGCGCACCGGCAGCCCGAACTCGTCGGTCTCGCCGGTGGTGTCGCCGTACAGGGCGTGCGAGCGGACCCGGCCGGAGGTGCGGCCGTGGTACTTCTCCGGCAGGCCCGCGTGGCAGACGACGAGCTTGCCGCCGTCCAGGACGTAGTGGCTGACCAGCCCGTCCAGGAACTGCCGTACCTCGGCCTTGAACTCCTCGCTCTCGCCCTCCATCTGCGCGATGGTCTCGGCGAGCCCGTGGGTGTGCTGGACCTTGCGGCCCTTGAGGTACCGGCCGTACTTGTTCTCGTGGTTGCCCGGCACGCACAGCGCGTTGCCCGACTTCACCATCGACATCACCCGGCGCAGCACGCCCGGGCTGTCCGGGCCGCGGTCGACCAGGTCGCCGACGAAGACGGCGGTGCGGCCCTCGGGGTGCACCCCGTCCGCGTAGCCCAGCCCGGCCAGCAGCGACTCCAGTTCGGCGGAGCAGCCGTGGATGTCGCCGATGATGTCGAAGGGGCCGGTGAGGTGGGTCAGGTCGTTGAAGCGCTTCTCGGTGACGACGGTGGCGTTCTCCGCCTCCTCGACCCCGCGCAGGACGTGCACCTTGCGGAAGCCCTCGCGCTCCAGGTGGCGCAGCGATCGGCGCAGTTCGCGGATGTGCCGCTGGATGACCCGGCGGGGCATGTCGGCCCGGTCGGTGCGGGCCGCGTTCCGCTCGGCGCACACCTCCTCCGGCATGTCCAGCACGATGGCGATGGGCAGCACGTCGTACTTCCTGGCCAGCTCGATCAGCTGACGCCGGGAGTCCTGCTGCACGCTGGTGGCGTCCACGACCGTGCGGCGGCCGGCGGCCAGCCGCTTGCCGGCGATGTAGTGCAGGACGTCGAAGGCGTCCCGGGTCGCGCTCTGGTCGTTCTCGTCGTCGGAGACCAGACCGCGGCAGAAGTCGGAGGAGATCACCTCGGTGGGCTTGAAGTGCCGGCGGGCGAAGGTCGACTTGCCGGAGCCGGAGGCGCCGACGAGGACGACGAGGGAGAGGTCGGTGACGGGGAGCACCCGTCCCGTTCGGGTCTCGGTCATGCGGCCTTCGCCTCCTTCTCGGTCCTGGTCGCGGCTGTGTCCTTCACGAACGTGGCCATCTGGGTGGGCGGGCCCACCTCCGGGTCGTCGGGGCCGACGGGCGTGAACGCGACGTCGTACCCGTGCCGTTCCGCCACCTTCGCCGCCCAGGTGCGGAACTCCTCGCGGGTCCACTCGAAGCGGTGGTCGCCGTGCCGGACGTGGCCGGCGGGCAGGGACTCCCAGCGGACGTTGTACTCGACGTTCGGGGTGGTCACGACGACCGTGCGCGGGCGCGCGTGCCCGAACACGGCGTACTCCAGGGCGGGCAGCCGGGGCAGGTCGAGGTGCTCGATCACCTCGCTGAGCACGGCGGCGTCGTAGCCCTTGAGCCGGTTGTCGGTGTAGGCGAGGGAGCCCTGGACGAGCCTGACGCGGGCCGCCTGCCGCTCCCCCATGCGGTCCAGCTTGAGCCGCCGCGCGGCGATGGTGAGCGCCCGTACGGACACGTCGACGCCGACGACCTCACTGAACCGCACGTCCTTGAGCAGTTCCTGCACCAACTGGCCCTGACCGCAACCGAGGTCGAGAACGCGGGCGGCACCGGAGTCCCGCAGAGCGGCGACGATCGCCTCCCGCCGCTGCACGGCGAGCGGTGTCGGCTTCTCCTCCGCCTCCGTCTCCTCCTCGACCGCGTTGTCGATCGCCTCGACCTCGCTGTCGTCGGCCTCGGCCAGCCGCACCAGCTCCAGCCGCTCGCGCGCCTGCCGGGTCAGCGACCAGCGCCGGGACAGATACCGGCTGGTGATCAGCTGCTGCTCCGGGTGGCCGGCCAGCCAGCCCTCACCGGCCCGCAGCAGCTTGTCGACCTCGTCGGCGGCGACCCAGTAGTGCTTGGCGTCGTCGAGCACCGGCAGCAGCACGTACAGGTGGCGCAGCGCCTCGGCGAGGGTCAGCTTCTCCGACTCCAGGACGAGGCGGACGTACCGCGAGTCGCCCCACTCCGGGAACGCGGTGTCGAGCGGGACGGGGTCGGCGGTCACCGTCCAGCCGAGCGGTTCGAAGAGCCGTCGTACCAGGTCAGGGCCGCCGCGGGCGGGCAGCGCGGGGATCTCGACGCGCAGCGGCAGCGGGGCGGCGGCCCGCTGGGGGCGGGCGTTGCACACCCCGCGCAGGGCACTGGAGAACACGCCACTCAGCGCGACCGCGAGCAGCGAGGAGGCCGCGTACGGACGGTCGTTGACGTACTGCGCGAGGGCCGCGTCCGGGGCGCCGCCGCGGCCCTTGCCCTTGCCCCGCCGGACCAGCGCGACCGTGTCGATCTCCAGGAGCAGGGCGGCCGTGCAGCGCTCGGCGTCCGCCTCGGGGTAGAACACGTGCGCCGTGCCGTACGAGGTGGAGAACGCCTGCGCCCGGTCGGGGTGCTTGTGCAGCAGGTACCCCAGGTCGGTGGCCGGGCTCCCGGCCGTGCCGGTGGTGGAGATCGTCAGGAACATACGGACGATTCTCCCTGGTCAAGCCCCCTCCGACCACCGGTTTTCGCCGCCTCTGCGGCCGGCGGCACGAGCTGCGCCGGCCGCCGGGTTCAGGACTGCGCGTCGACGATCTTCCGGGCCTTCGCCATGGCCCGCTCGTCGGCGGCGCGGCTGTCCTCCAGCGCCTTCTTGTTCTTGGTGATGACGGTCTTCTGCGCGCGGCTCTCGACGGCGTGCACGGCCTTGATGTAGTCGGTGTCGAGCTTGCACCGGGCGTCGGCCTCCGCCGTCTTCTTCTCCTTGCGCGACGGCTGGTCGGTGCGGTACCAGTCGGAGTCGGTGGACGCCTCGTCCGGGTCGGGGTAGCGGAAGCCCTTGCCCTTCATGCACGTCGACCAGGCGCGGTCGGCCTTCTTCCAGGCGGGGTCCTTCGTCGCTTCCTTGTGCGCCTGGTACCAGAGCTGTGCGGGGAGCGAGTAGTAGCCGCTGAGCCGCACACCGCCGATCTTCGTCGGCTTGGGCTCGGGGCCGTAGATCTTCCCGACCGCCTCGCCCATGCACCCCTTCTCGGGGATGGTCCTGCCGTGCGACCGGCGGCTGTCGCCGGTCTCGAAGGTGCCGGTGAGGGCCGTGTACTGGTCGGCGGGCCACTCCATGGGCTGGCTGTCGGACTCCTCCCGCTGCCGGTTGTGGTAGCCGTGCTCGGCCGCCAGGTCGGGGTCGTCCACGCCGTACGGGCTGTTGTCGCCGACCTTGCCGCCGCTCGCGAGGGTGCCCTGCCGGACCGGGTACGTCGACTCGACCGTCCTGATGTCGAGCGTCTTGAAGCCGGTGAACCCGAGCCGGACCATGCACTGCCGGGCGAGGATCCACTGCGCCGTGCCGACGGCCTTTCCGTCGCGGGACGCCGCGTCCGGCAGGTAGGCGTTCAGCGGGAACGCCTTCATGGAGTTGAGGCGGTGGGCCTCGTCGCCGGCGTCGTCGCCGCCGACCAACTGGCATGCCGACACGGCGAGCAGGCCGGTGAGAGCGAGGGGGAGGAGTTTACGCACCGGGTCATACGACCAGTCCGGGATCATGCGCGCTGTGATGGAGCCCACAGTTCCGGCACAAGGTGTTTACAGAAGGTCCATGTGATCTCCGTTATGGCCGCCCGGCCCCCGGACCTGATGGAGTGAGCCCTCGTCAACTGACCACTGACAGAAGGGGAACCATGACCATCACCCAGGGAGCCCGGGCCCGCAGAAGAGCCGCCGTCGCGGTGACGGCCGGTGCCGTCGTGGGCGCGGGGGTCCTCGCGACGGCTCCCGTCCAGGCGGCCACGGCACCGCACACGACCGCCGCGGCGCGCACCGTGGCGGCGGCGCCGCAGGTGCCGGCCCAGGGCGCGTACGCCATGAACTCGGCCACGAACAAGCAGCTCTTCGGCAAGGCCCCGGACGGACGGCTGCGCACCGGCTCCACGACGAAGATCATGACCGCGCTCGTGGTGCTGTCGCAGCCGAACGTGAAGCTCGACAGGAAGGTCAAGATCAAGCGGGAGTACACCGACTACGTCATCGACCCGGTGACGAAGACCCAGCGCTACTCCAGCGCGAGCCTGCTCCTCGGCGACTCGATGTCGGTGGGCGACCTGCTGTACGGCCTGATGCTCCCGTCGGGCTGCGACGCGGCCTACGCGCTGGCGGACACGTACGGCACGGGCTCGACGACGGCCCAGCGGACCAAGTCGTTCATCGGCAAGATGAACAGCAAGGCGCGCGAACTGGGCCTGAAGAACACCCACTTCGACTCCTTCGACGGGGTGTCCAACGGCAAGAACTACTCCTCGCCGCGTGACCTGGCCAAGCTGGCCCAGGCGGCGCTGAAGAACAAGACGTTCAAGAAGGTCGTCGGCACCAAGGTCTACGACGACATGAAGTCGTACCGGCCCGGCGGCGGTACGCACGCCATGAAGCCGTGGAAGAACTCCAACACGCTCCTCACCTCGTACCGGGGCGCGTTCGGCGTGAAGACCGGTTCCGGACCGGAGGCGAAGTTCTGCCTGGTGTTCGCGGCCACCCGCGGCTCGAAGACCATCGTGGGCACCATCCTCGCGGACACCTCGCCGGAGCAGCGCTTCAAGGACGCGACGAAGATCCTCGACTACGGCTTCACCCAGCGGTGAACCGGACCGGGGGGATCACCGGGTCCCCCCGGCTCCTCGGTCCCGCCGAGGTCCGCCGGTATCCGGCGGGGCCGGTGCCCTGGGACAGCTCGCGCTGCTCGCGGTGTCCCGCGACACCGGCTGGCGCACCGGCAAAGGGATCTACGCCTCCGGCGGCAAGGGCATGGCCGTCCGCGAAGTCGTCCGGGGCGGGTCGTCCTGGTCCACCTCGGAGACGACGACTACGGCGTCGAACTCACCGGCCCGTACGACGCCGACGCCGGCCGGGCGGGCGCCGAGCACCTGGCCGACGCGTTCACCGAGTGGCGGGACGGCGACGACGGGGACACCGCCGTCGCCCGCAACCTGCTCGTCCTCGGCCGGGACGGTGAACGCCTCCTGGCCCGGGATCCGTGAGCGGCACGTCCGACTCCCGCCGGCCGGGGATCATTTCCCGGCGCCGCCGGGCAGCCCCGCTCTGAGGAAGGCAAGTACCGCCAGGACCCGGCGATGCCCGTCCGTGTCCACCGGCAGATCGAGTTTGCTGAAGATATTGCCGATGTGCTTGTTGACGGCCGCTTCACTGAGGAACAGCTGTGATGACCTACGGCAACCTCCAGTGGGAGGACGGCCAGACGGCCGCACAGGACGCGACCACGTTGGAGGGCCTCGGTGACGGGCCGGACCTGGACGCGGAGTACAAGCCGGGCCAGGGCGTCACGGGGAAGATGTGCTGTCCCGGGACTCCTCCGCGGCGGGGCTGAAGTAGCACCGTGTTTTCCGGGCACGATCCGGCAGGCGAACGGCGGAACCTGGTGCCCTTACGGGCCCTCGTCGGGACGGCAGGACTCGAACCTGCGACTCCCCGCTCCCAAAGCGGGTGCTCCGGCCTCTGAACTACGTCCCGCACATGACCAGTTGGTGCATACTGTCGATGGCGCTACCTCCAAGCTCCCGGGGTCACCGCAGGGCATGCGCGCGTAGGGCGTAGCAGCGTCCTGCGAATGAGTCCCCGTACCGAGAAAACAGGAGGTAGGACGTGGAACTTGTATGTTTCGCGCTGGTCATGACGCTGCTGCTCATCGTCGCAGTGCGTCAGTAGCCCGCCATCGGGTGGTGCGCCCTCGTGGTGCACCACCCGCACTCGTCTGAACCCCGGCGCGATTCGAACGCGCGACTCCCGACTTACGAGGTCGATGCTCTGACCAACTGAGCTGCGGGAGCGCGTCCGCGCCGTGAGGCCCGGGTGTCGGCCGACGCGCCATGGTGCCATCACCGAAGCCACAGCCCCTCTGCGTGTGCCAGGCATCTACGTCAGAGCGTCGCCATGCATGATGGATACATGGATCTTCGAGTGTTCACTGAGCCCCAGCAGGGGGCGACCTACGAGACGCTTCTTCGCGTCGCACGGGCCGCCGAAGAGCTGAACTATGGGGCGTTCTTTCGGTCTGATCATTACCTGCACATGGGCAGCGTCGACGGCCTCCCCGGGCCGACCGACGCATGGACCACGCTGGCGGGTCTCGCCCGCGAGACGAGCCGTATCCGACTTGGCACCCTCATGACGGCAGGAACCTTCCGCCTCCCTGGCGTCCTGGCCATTCAGGTAGCGCAGGTCGACCAGATGTCGGGCGGTCGGGTTGAGCTTGGTCTGGGCTCCGGCTGGTTCGAGGAGGAGCACAAGGCGTACGGCATCCCGTTCCCGAAGGAGAAGTTCGCGCGGCTGGAGGAGCAGCTGGCGATCGTCACCGGGCTGTGGGCAACGCCCGTTGGGGACCGGTTCAACTTCACCGGGAAGCACTACCGGCTTCAGGACTCTCCGGCCCTGCCGAAGCCGGCGCAGAGCAAGGTGCCTGTCCTCGTCGGCGGACACGGCGCGAAGCGCACGCCGGCGCTGGCGGCTCAGTACGCCGACGAGTTCAACATCCCGTTTGCCTCCGTCGAGGACAGTGAGCGTCAGTTCGCCCGCGTCCGCGCTGCTGCCGAAGAACGCGGGCGAAAGGCTGGCGATCTCGTCTACTCCAACGCCCTCGTCGCGTGCGTCGGTAAGTCGGACGCTGAAGTGAAGCGTCGAGCCGATGCCATCGGCCGTGAGGTGGATGAGCTGAAGGCCAACGGACTAGCCGGTTCCCCGGCCGAGGTCGCGGAGAAGCTTGAACGGTACAGGGCCGCCGGGACGCAGCGTGTGTATCTCCAGATCTTGGACCTTGACGACCTGGACCATCTGGAGTTGATCGCGGCGGAGGTCATGCCGCAAGTTTGATGTTTGAACCCGTGACTCTCGCGGCTGGGCCTCCCCGTCGTCCGTCTCCTGGACGTCGATGGGAAACCTGAGGCGGCCGGATTGCTGCAACCGTTATGGGGGACGTGTTCGGTTGCAGTGATCTTGGTCCGCTACCTCCTGGTCGGACTGGAGGGCTTTGAAGACAGTGATGCCTCCGCAGCAACCTCCAGGAGCACCATCAAGCCGCTACGGACTCGTTATCTTCTTCGTCCTCGGTGGCGCGCGCCCACGTGATTTCGATGCGCGCCCCTATCCTGCACGCCGACCACAGCGTCAACCGCGCCGGTACCGTGCGGCACGGCCGTCCCCGGTCGGGTGAAATCCGCCCGCCCCGCGCGCCGGGCTTGCCCCGGGCCAGTGACCGGCCCCGGGCGATGATCGTTGGGCCGTCGGAGCCGGACCGCCCGGCACCCGCGCCGGACGCTGGCCGCCGTCGCGCGTCACCGCGTCGGCCCTGCCGGGCCGGGGGCCGAGGAGGCCATCATGTCCGAAGAGTCCGTTCCCGAGCGGGGAGGCCCCGCCGACCGGTCCGGCGAGTCCACCGATCGGCCGAAGGGGCTGCTGGAGCAGATGGAGGAGCTGATGGCGGCACTGAACGCGGACCTGTCGGCCCTGGCGGACCTGCAGTCCGGGGGGCCGGTGCGGGAGCCGGCCGACGAGGCGGGCTGATCCGTACGGCCCGCCCCTCGGACACGGGCCGATCCGCGCCCACTCCGCCCCCGCACCCGGGTCGCTCACACGCCCGACGGGCTGTCCTGGGCGTCCTCCGGTAACACCTCCTCCCGCGCTGCCAGTTTGCGCAGCATCTCCAGGACGCGGTCGCGGGACTCGTCGGCCGCGTCGATCGCCTCCATGCACTGCCAGTACGTCGTCTCGTCGGCCGCGGCGCTGGCCATGCCGACCAGGGCTATGCCGACCTCGCCGAGCAGAGCGCCGAGGCAGAGCAGCGTCTCGCGGGCGTCGTCCAGCGCGGTGAGCTGGGCGGCGCGCAGGTCCCCGGGGTCGAGTTCGGGCGGGTCCAGGACTCCGCAGCCCCGGCCCGCCAGCTCCGTCAGCCCAAGCGCCTCGCCGCGCAGTTCCGGCGGGCCGGAGACCGCGAGGCGGCTCCCGATCGCCTGCGCCAGGGACTGCGCCTGCCAGACCTCCGCCATCATCTCCGCCGCGTCGGCGCCCCGCGCCAGAGCGCGCCTGCTCGTGAGGATGAGCCGTACCGCATCCATACGGTGCCCCCGTCCGTCCGTCCGCCGTGCCGTTCCGCACGGCTGCCTGAACTCCCTTGTCCACTACCCAGAGTGAAGGGCCTTGGGGCGAAAAGCTAGAGGAAGACGGAAATCTGCGGACAACAATTCGGATTCGACACGCGGTTTGACTTCGGAGAGTAATAACGGAGTTCAGGACTCCGCCTGTTGCTCCCCCGAGCCACCGGCCTGCCGGCCCTCGGGGCCCGGGACCGGGAAGCGGCGTTCGTTGCGGTCGATCTTGGCGGCCAGGGCGGTCAGCGGGTCGACGCCGAGGACGTCGCAGAGCTGCAGCAGATAGGCCAGCACGTCGGCGACCTCGTCCGTGACGCGGTGCGCGGTGCCGGGGTCGTCCATCACCCGGGCCGATTCCTCCGGCGTCAGCCACTGGAAGATCTCGACCAGTTCGGACGCCTCCACGGAGAGGGCGGCGACGAGGTTCTTGGGTGTGTGGTAGGGCTGCCAGTTGCGCGCGGCGGCGAACTCGGCCAGTCTGCGCTGGAGTCGGGCCAGGTCGGGGTGTTCCGTCACGGGTTCAGGT
This sequence comes from Streptomyces sp. NPDC046727, assembly GCF_040645635.1. Classification (NCBI taxonomy): domain Bacteria; kingdom Bacillati; phylum Actinomycetota; class Actinomycetes; order Kitasatosporales; family Streptomycetaceae; genus Streptomyces; species Streptomyces sp. NPDC046727. The sequence goes on along the minus strand of NZ_JBEYYR010000003.1, from coordinate 117,518 downwards.
GTACCACCGTGACACCCGGGGTTCCGCCGGTCCAGGAGGCGTCGCTCACCGCGGCCAGGCAGCGGATGTGCCCGCGCTCGCCCATCCGGGCCGCCGTCCGCAGCAACTCCCGGCGCTGGCCCGGGTCCAGACCGCGGTCGAAGCCGTCGGCGAGGACGGTGAGGGTGCGCAGGGCGTCGGGCACCTCTCCGGGGGTGTCCACGTCCAGTACGCCCGGCCCGGTCAGCAGCACCAGCGTCAGCGCGAGATAGCGCAGCTCGCCGTCGCCGAGCCGGGAGGTGTCGGTGCGGAAGCCGTCGCCGCGGTCGAGCAGCGCCCGTACCGTGCCGTCGGGCAGCGGCTCGGCGACCAGGTCGGCCACCGGTCCCGCGCACCCCGCGTGCAGCGCCTCGACCAGCCGGCCGTGCCGGCGACCGCACTCCGCGCGCGTGCGCCACAGCACGTCGGCGAGGTTGTCGCAGCCGGGCAGCAGCCGGCCGGAGCCGATGGGGACGGGGACGCGCATGTACTCGGGGCGGGGGTCGCAGGAGAAGACGGAGCGCAGGGCGACGACCATCTGCTCGGCCGCGGCGAGCACATGGCGCTGCCCGTCGGTCTTGCCGGCCACGCGCAACGGCAGCAGGGCGGTGCCGAGGCGGTCGTCGGGGAGCGGGGCGCGGGTCACCGGGGCGGAGCCGGCGGTGTGCCAGGCGGCCTGGACGGTCCGGCGGCCGGGGTCGCGCAGGGCGGTCTCCAGCAGGACGACCCCGCGCGAGGTCAGCCGCTCCCCGACGATCCGCAGCTCCGGTTCGGCCTGTACGGCGATGTCGAGCCGGACCGGGCCCTCGGCGCCGTCGGCCGTACACCCGATCCGGAAGCCGCGGCGCCCCTCGGCGTCGGGGCGCGCCCGCTCCGGCACGCAGGCGACCGGGTCCGGGAACGCCTGCGCGAGCGGGGCCCCGCCGCCGAGCCGCGCCAGCGCCTCGTACGCGGCGAGGGCGGTCGTCTTGCCCGCCCCGCTGGGCCCCGCGAACAGGGTGACCGGCCCCAGCGGAAACCCCGCCCGCCGGTGCCCGGCGAAGGCCGACAGCCGCAACTCGGTGATCCGGGCGCGGATGTCGAGGGGCTGGCGGGACTGCGCGGGGACGGTCCCGGCGGACACGTCGGCCGCCGGCGGCTCAGCGGACACGGAGGGCACGGCCATAGCCGGACCGTAGAACTCCACCGACACGCCGAACCGTTTCACCGTCGGGGCGTTCCTACGATCGGGGGACGACCGCCGCCCCGATGTCACCAACAGCACTGACAACACGCCAGCCCGCCGAGGCACCCGACCCCCCCGGGACGACTGTCGGCCTGGGCCGATGGCAAGCGCATCGGAATTCGCCGATCACGTCCGGCCGAGACCCCGGCGCCTCCGGGCCCGCCACACACCCTCCCGGAAGCGCTACGGACACCACCAAGGCGTCCGGCGCCCGGACAGACACAGCACAGCCCGGCCCGGCCCCACAGCGCCGGGCCCCGGCTACTCCGGCCCGGGCGGGCAGCACGAGGACACCAACGGCCCGACCCGCAGGCGACCGACAAGCGCGGGCAAACGCGAGGCAAGCCAGCCCCACAGCCCAGGCACCCGCCCGCCGGACCGGCAGTTCCGGGAATGGGCCGGCCAGGGGGCTTCGTTTGGATCGGCCCGTGTCCGCGACGCCCGGCACGGCACCTCGCCGCGTTGTCGGACCACCCGAGTACGCCCGGTACGCGGTGATCCCCCGCCTTGCGATCCACCGCACCGGACGCCGCGGCCTGATCCGGCCTGATCCAAACGCCCCCTCAGGCGAGGACGCCGACGGCCCGCCCGCCGGTGCCCGGCGAGCCCGACCAGACGCGGCGCACAGCAGACCCACAGCGCCTGGACGAGCCGTTCCAGGCCGCCTGGCCACACGAGGTGGCCGACCGACCGCCCGCCGTTGCCCGGCGAGCCCGCACAAGTGCGGCGCAAGCCACACCCACAGCGCAGGCACCCGCCACCCCGGACCAGCCGCTCCGGGCCGGGCTGCCTTCACGAGGACGCAGACCGCCCGATCGCAGACGACCGACCAGCCCGGACAGGCGCGGCGCAAGCCCGACCCACAGCGCCGGCACCCACCCCCGGACCGGCCGCTCCAGGCCGGAGTGGCTACGCGAGGACGCCGACCGACCGCCCGCCGGTGCCCGACGAGCCCGATCAGACGCGGCGCGAGCCAGCCCCACAGCGTCGGCACCGGCCCCGGGCCGGCAGTTCCAGGCCGGGCTGGCTACGCGAGGGCGCCAACCGCCCGGTTGGCTCACGTCGCCCCCCCCTCGCCCTCAGCCGCCCGAGAGTCCCGCGCCCTCCATCAGGCCGCTGACCTCCGTGCCGGGTGGGGTGAGGAGGAAGACGTTGCGGTCGACCCGGTGCATCCCGCTGCGCAGGCCGAAGACGACGCCGGTGCTGAAGTCCAGGACGCGCTTGGCGACGTCGCCCTCCGCGCCCGACAGGTCGAGCAGGACCGGCACCCCGGCCATCAGGGTCTCGGCGACTTCCCGGGCGTCCGCGAAGACGTTGACACGCAGGACCACGAACCGGCGCCGGGTCTCGGTCTCGGCGTCGGGCAGCGAGCGGTGGTTCACCGCGGACGGCCAGGCGTCCCGGCCCCGCAGCGGCACGACCTGGGCGAGCCCTTCCCACTGTTCATCGGTGACGTCGTAACGGCTCACCGGCTCCCCCCGACCTGACTCGCACTCAATCCCTGCACCAGCCAATTCTTACGCCAAGTCACCCGTTCGGCCCAACAATGACACGGTGCGCGACCGGTTCCGGCGGTTCTTCCTCCGTCAGGAATCGGAGGATATGCACCGATACTTCCGCTTCTTACCGGGCTCATACCTGACTCTTCACCAGCCTCCGCTCCCCGCTCACCCCCCATCGCTAGCGTCCGATGACGTGCACTTGGCAGAAACACAGCAGGTGACACCCGATCGGCGGACATCGTCGGCGGTGTCCGCCGTCCCGGGGAACCGCGCGAAGGCCCCGGACGCGCCCGCGCAGTGGCACCGCGTGCTGACGCTCCTCGCCGACGTGAGCCTGTTCATCGGCACCCGCTCGGTGTGGACCCAGGCGGCCACCCACAACCTGGTCCTCGCGGCGCTCATCTCGGTCTGCTACGCCTCGATCCTGGTGACCGGCGTGCTCGCCCTGACGGTCCGCCGGACGCGCTCGCTGGCCCGCCTGGACCTGGCGGTGCTGGCGACCGCGGTCGTCCTCACCCTGTGCGCCTGGGCGCTGAACCACGGCGGCGGCGACGAGGCCGTCCTCACCACCCAGGCCGCGAGGGAACTCGTCGCCGGGCACCCGGTGTACGGGCAGCCCTGGCCCTGGCTGTTCCACGCCAAGGGCGTCGCGCTGACGCCGACCATAGACGGCGGGTACGACTTCACGTACGGCTATCCCCCACTGGCCCCGCTGCTCACCGCGCCCCTGCTGTGGCTGGGCCACGGCGGCACCCCGGCGACGGCGGCGGCGACCGTGGCACTGGTCGCGGGCACGGTGACGCTGTGGCGGCTGCTCCCCATGCCGTGGCGCTCGGCGGCGACGATGGCCTGCCTGGGCTTCGCCTTCCTGCCGATGTACGCCCGGCAGGGCTACCCGGCGATCATCGGCCTCGTCCTGCTGGTGCCGGCGGTGGTGCGCTGGCCCCGGCTCGGCGCGCGCGGCCGGCTCGGCGCGGCCGGGATCGCGCGGGCCGCGTGCCTCGGCGCCGCGTGCGCGGCCCAGCAACTGCCCTGGTTCGTCGCGCCGTTCCTGCTGGCCGGGATCCACGCCGTGCGGCGCGGCGAGCTGGGCGGGCGGGCGGCCGCGCGGGTGACGCTGCGGATCGCGGGGATCGCGGCGCTGACCTGGCTGCTGATCAACGCGTACTTCATCGTGAGCGAGCCCGGCGCGTGGCTGCGGGGCGTCGCGCTGCCGCTGACCCAGGGCGCGGTGCTGCACGGCCAGGGGCTGGTGGACATCTCGCTGTACTTCACCCACGGCAGTGACCGGCTCGACTGGTACGGCCGTGCGAGCATGCTGCTCGCCGCCGCCCTGCTGGCCCTGTTCGTGCTGTTCGTCCGGCGGCTCGGCCCGGCCGCGACCGTGCTGCCCTGGTGCGCGTTCTACCTGGCGACCCGCTCCCAGGACGGCTACTACCTGATGATGACCCCGCTGTGGCTGGCGGCTGCGGTCACCGCGCCCCTGCCGGAGTTCGCCCACGCCTGGCAGCCACGGCCCCGCCTGCCGGCCGGCTCGCGGCGCCGGACCGCGCAGGCCGCGACCGTGGCGCTGCTGGTGACGCCGGCGCTGGTGAGCGCGACCCTGGCGGCGACGGGAACCGCGCCGCTGCGGATGGACGTCACGGCGGCCCGGCACGTCTCGGCGGGGACCCTGTCGGGGCTGACCCTGCGGGTCACCAACAGCGGTGACGTCGCGCTCACCCCGCACTACATGCTCACCACCGGCCAGGGCATGAGCCGGTACTGGTCGCTGGCGCGCGGCCCGGCCACGCTTCCCGCGCACACCACGGCAATCGTCGAACTCCGGGCGCCCGGGAGCGGTTTCACGGTGCCGGCGAAGCGGAGCACCCGGCTCAGGCTGCGCGCGTTCACGGCGGACCCGCAGACGCTGTCCACCTGGGAGGTGCTGCGGGCCGACCTGGGCGTCAGGCAGCCGCCCGGGTGAATCGGAGCGTGGCCGTCACCGTGGTCAGGCCGCGCATCATGCCCAGCTGGTTCCAGCCCATGCCGTACTGGTCGCGGTCCACGTCGAACTCGGCCTCCAGGGTGAGTGCGTCGGCGCTCACGCCGGTGAGGCGGGCGGTGAGGGACTGGGGGCGGCTGACGCCCCGGACGGTCAGCTCACCGGTGACCCGCACCTGGTCGCCGTCGAGCCGGTCGGCGCCGCGCACGGCGAAGGTGATCTCCGGGTGCTGGTCGGCGTGGAAGAAGTCGGCCGACCTGAGGTGCGCGTCCCGCTTGGCGCTCTTGGTGTCCAGGGTGGCGGCGTCCAGGGTCACGGTGCCGGCGGCCGAGCCGTCGGGGCGGACCTCGCCGCTGCCGCCGAGGCCGGCGAAGGTGCCCTTCACGGTGACCAGGCCCCAGAAGGTCTTGTGCCGCAGCCCCACGGTGGACGCGGTCGGGTCGAGCTGCCAGAGGCCTGTTTCCACGGCGACGGTCATGGGCGTACTCCAGAGTCAGATGGTTCAAATTTGGATGACTGAATGACGTCACGCTAGCCCCTCATCCAAATTTGAACAACCCGCGCGGCAACACTCGTACAAAACTGGACAACAGGTAGACTCGCTCCATGTCCGCCTCCGACGCGCCCCCCTCCGGCCGGCCCGCCTGCCCCCTCGCGAGCGGTGACGGGCTGCTCCCGGACGAGTTGCGCGCCTGGATGCTCCTGCTGGCCGCGACGGGCGCGGTGGAGCAGCGGCTGCGGTCGACCGTGAAGGAGACCCTCGACGTCTCCCACGACGAGTTCCTGATCCTGTGCCTGCTGGCCGAACGGCCCCGCGACGGGCTGCGGATGACCCAGGTCGCCGACCTCCTCGGCCGCCCCAAGACCCGCCTCACCTACCAGATCGCCTGCCTCCAGCGGGCCGGTCTCGTCACCCGCAGGTCCGTGTGCGGCGACAAGCGGGGCGTCCAGGTCGCCCTCACCGACAAGGCGCGCGACCTGCTGCGCGAGACCTCGGCCCTGCTGGCCGGCACCGTCCGGCAGGCCCTGGCCGACTCCATGGGCCCCGAGCAGCGGGCGGCCATGTGCGCCCTCGTACCGGAGCTGGCGGACGAGCCGCACTGAGCTGCCGGGACGCCCCGCGCGGGCGGATGCGACACCGGTCACCACCGCAAGAAGAGAAACCTCACAGCCCGCGCTCCGCCACGGTTCCATCGGCCTGCCCTAGCATCCGAGCCATGACGGTCCTGCCTGACGACGGGCTCTCACTGGCCGCCGAGTTCCCTGACGCGACACACGAGCAGTGGCAACGCCTGGTCGAGGGCGTACTGCGCAAGTCGGGCAAGGAACTCTCCGGCGCGGCAGCTGAGGACGCCCTGTCCACGATGCTGGAGGACGGGCTGCGCACCCGGCCCCTGTACACCGCGCGCGACAGCGCGCCCGACCCCGGTCTGCCGGGCTTCGCCCCCTTCGTGCGGGGCAGCCGTCCGGAAGGCGCCATCACGAGCGGCTGGGACGTACGGCAGCGGCACACGACACTCGCCGACGGCGCGGCGGACGCCGTGCTCGCCGACCTGGAGAACGGCGGCACCTCCCTCTGGCTGGCGTTGGGCGAGGGCGGCATCCCGCTCTCCGGGCTGGGCCGCGCGCTCGACGGCGTCTACCTCGACCTGGCCCCGGTGGTCCTGGACGCGGGCCGTGACACCCAGGCGGCAGCCGAGGCTCTGTTCGAGCTGTACGAGCAGAAGGACGTCGACCCGAAGGCCGCGCGCGGCAACCTGGGCGGCGACCCGCTCGGGTACGAGGCCCGCACCGGCACCGCACTGGACTTCGCGCCGTTCGCCGCGCTGGCCGCACGCTGCGCCGAGCGGTACTTGGGCCTGCGCGCGCTGACCGTGGACGCGCTGCCGTACCACGAGGCGGGCGGCTCGGCCGCGCAGGAGCTGGGCGCCTCGCTGGCCACCGGTGTGGCCTACCTGCGGGAGCTGACCGAGGCGGGGCTGACGGTCGAACAGGCCGCCGGCCAGCTGGAGTTCCGCTACGCCGCCACCGCCGACCAGTTCCTCACCATCGCCAAGCTGCGGGCGGCCCGCCGGCTGTGGGCCCGGGTCACCGAGGTCTGCGGAGCGCCCGGCGCCCAGGTGCAGCACGTGGTGACCTCGCCGGTGATGATGAGCCGCCGCGACCCGTGGGTGAACATGCTCCGCACGACCGTCGCGACCCTCGCCGCGGGCGTGGGCGGCGCCGACTCGGTGACGGTGCTGCCGTTCGACCACGCGCTCGGCCTGCCCGACGCGTTCGCCCGCCGCATCGCCCGCAACACCTCCACGATCCTCATCGAGGAGTCCCACCTGGCCCGGGTCATCGACCCGGCGGGCGGCTCCTGGTACGTCGAGCGGCTGACGGACGAACTCGCCGAGGCCGCCTGGCAGTTCTTCCGGTCCGTCGAGCGCGACGGCGGCCAGGCGGCCGTGCTGCGCTCCGGCCGCCTGCGCACCGATCTGGCGACGACCTGGGCGGAGCGCTCCAAGAAGCTCGCCAAGCGGCGCGAACCCATCACCGGTGTCAGCGAGTTCCCGCTGCTGGCCGAGAAGCCGGTGGACCGCGCGCCCGCGCCCGAGCCGCCGTCCGGCGGTCTGCCGCGCGTGCGCCGCGACGAGGCCTTCGAGGAACTGCGCGCCCGCTCCGACGCCCATCTCGCGGCGACCGGCGCCCGGCCCCGGATCTTCCTCGCCACGATCGGCTCCGCCGCCGAGTACACCGCGCGCTCGACCTTCGCCGCCAACCTCTTCCAGGCGGGCGGCATCGAGCCGGTCACCGGGGGCCGCTTCGAGGACAGCGGCGCGACCGAGGCCGTGCTGTGCTCCAGCGACGCGCTCTACGCCGAGCAGGCCGGGCAGACCGCCGCGGCGCTGCGCGCGGCCGGTGCCCGGCATGTGTTCCTGGCGGGCCGGGGAGACCACCCCGGCATCGACTCGTACGTCTTCGCGGGCTGTGACGCCGTGGATGTGCTGTCCGCGACCCTCGACCGCATGGGAGTGTCCTGATGGGAATCCCCGACTTCTCCGGCATCGAGCTGGGGGCCCCGGTCGCCGACGCCACCGACGGCGAGTGGCGTGAGGCCCTGAAGCGGGCCACCGGGGGCGCCGAGCCGCTGTGGGAGACCCCGGAGGGCATCGGGGTCAAGCCGCTGTACACCGGCCGTGACCTGGAGGGCCTGGACTTCCTGGGCACCTACCCGGGCATCGCGCCGTATCTGCGCGGCCCCTACCCGACGATGTACGTCAACCAGCCCTGGACGATCCGCCAGTACGCGGGCTTCTCCACCGCCGAGGAGTCCAACGCGTTCTACCGGCGCAACCTGGCGGCCGGCCAGAAGGGCCTGTCGGTCGCCTTCGACCTGCCCACGCACCGGGGCTACGACAGCGACCACCCGCGGGTGACCGGTGACGTCGGCATGGCGGGCGTGGCGATCGACTCGATCTACGACATGCGGCAGCTGTTCGACGGGATCCCGCTGGACAGGATGACGGTGTCGATGACGATGAACGGTGCCGTGCTGCCGGTGCTGGCGCTGTACATCGTGGCGGCGGAGGAGCAGGGCGTACCGCCCGAGAAGCTGGCCGGGACCATTCAGAACGACATTCTGAAGGAGTTCATGGTCCGCAACACCTACATCTATCCGCCGAAGCCGTCGATGCGGATCATCTCCGACATCTTCGCGTACACCTCGCAGCGGATGCCCCGCTACAACTCCATCTCCATCTCCGGCTACCACATCCAGGAGGCCGGTGCGACGGCCGACCTGGAGCTGGCGTACACGCTCGCGGACGGTGTCGAGTACATCCGCGCCGGGCGGGAAGCCGGCCTGGACGTGGACGCGTTCGCGCCCCGCCTCTCCTTCTTCTGGGCGATCGGCATGAACTTCTTCATGGAGGTCGCCAAGCTGCGGGCCGCGCGCCTGCTGTGGGCGAAGCTGGTCGGCCAGTTCGACCCGAAGAACACCAAGTCGCTGTCGCTGCGCACGCATTCGCAGACCTCCGGCTGGTCGCTGACCGCGCAGGACGTCTTCAACAACGTCACGCGCACGTGTGTGGAGGCGATGGCGGCGACCCAGGGCCACACCCAGTCGCTGCACACCAACGCGCTCGACGAGGCGCTCGCGCTGCCCACCGACTTCTCGGCGCGCATCGCCCGCAACACCCAGCTGCTGATCCAGCAGGAGTCCGGCACCACCCGGGTCATCGACCCGTGGGGCGGCAGCGCCTACGTCGAGAAGCTGACGTACGACCTCGCCCGCAAGGCCTGGGCGCACATCCAGGAGGTCGAGCAGGCGGGCGGCATGGCGCAGGCCATCGACGCCGGCATCCCGAAGCTGCGCGTGGAGGAGGCGGCGGCCCGCACCCAGGCCCGCATCGACTCCGGGCGGCAGCCGGTGATCGGCGTGAACAAGTACCGCGTCGACAGCGACGAGCAGATCGAGGTCCTGAAGGTCGACAACTCCTCCGTACGCGCGCAGCAGATCGAGAAGCTGCGGCGGCTGCGGGCGGAGCGGGACGAGCAGGCCTGCCAGGACGCCCTGGACGCGCTCACGCGGGCGGCCGACGGCAAGGAGAACCTGCTGGAGCTGGCGGTGCGCGCGGCCCGCGCCAAGGCGACCGTCGGCGAGATCTCGGACGCCCTGGAGAAGGTGTACGGGCGGCACGCGAGCCAGATCCGTACGATTTCCGGCGTGTACCGCAACGAAGCAGGTCAGTCCCCGTCGGTGGACCGCACCCGGGCCCTGGTGGACGCGTTCGAGGAGGCCGAGGGGCGCCGGCCGCGCATCCTGGTCGCCAAGATGGGCCAGGACGGCCACGACCGCGGCCAGAAGGTGATCGCGACCGCCTTCGCCGACCTCGGTTTCGACGTCGACGTCGGCCCGCTGTTCCAGACGCCGGAGGAGGTCGCCCGGCAGGCGGTCGAGGCGGACGTGCACGTGGTCGGGGTGTCCTCGCTGGCCGCTGGTCACCTCACGCTCGTCCCGGCGCTGCGCGAGAAGCTGGCGGAGGAGGGCCGCGAGGACATCATGATCGTGGTCGGCGGGGTGATCCCGCCGCAGGACGTGCCGACCCTGCTGGAGATGGGCGCCACGGCCGTGTTCCCGCCCGGGACGGTGATCCCGGACGCGGCCCACGACCTGGTCAAGCAGCTGTCGGCCGACCTCGGCCACGAGCTGTAGCGCCGATGGCAGCGATCGATCTCGACACGTATGTGAAGGGTGTGCTCGACGGTAAGCGGGCCCTGGTGGCCCGCGCCATCACGCTCGTCGAGTCCACCCGGCCACAGCACCGGTCGCTGGCGCAGCAGTTGCTCACCGAGCTGCTGCCGCACAGCGGCCGGGCGCGGCGGATCGGCGTGAGCGGGGTGCCGGGTGTCGGCAAGTCCACGTTCATCGACGCGTTCGGCACGATGCTGACCTCGCTCGGCCACCGGGTGGCGGTCCTCGCGGTCGACCCGTCCTCGACCCGCACGGGCGGCTCCATCCTGGGCGACAAGACGAGGATGGAGCGGCTGGCGGTGGACCCGGCGGCCTTCGTGCGGCCGTCCCCCAGCGCGGGCACGCTGGGCGGTGTCGCGAAGGCCACCCGGGAGTCGATGGTGGTGATGGAGGCGGCCGGCTACGACGTGGTCCTCGTGGAGACCGTCGGCGTGGGCCAGTCGGAGACCACGGTCGCCGAGATGGTCGACTCCTTCCTGCTGCTGACGCTGGCCCGCACCGGCGACCAGCTGCAGGGCATCAAGAAGGGCGTCCTGGAGCTGGCCGACGTGATAGCCGTCAACAAGGCGGACGGCCCGCACGAGCGCGACGCCCGGGCCGCGGCCCGGGAACTGGCGGGCGCGCTGCGGCTGATGCACGGCAAGGACGCGTTCTGGACTCCGCCGGTGCTGCACTGCAGCGCCCGGGAGTCCGCCGGCCTGGACACGGTCTGGGAACGCCTGGAGCAGCACCGCACCCTGCTCGACTCCACCGGGAAGCTGGCCGCCAAGCGCCGGGACCAGCAGGTCGGCTGGACCTGGGCGATGGTCCGCGACGAGCTGCTCGGCCGGCTGCACGCCGATCCGACGGTCCGCGCGACCGCACCGGACCTCGAACGGCAGGTCAGGGAGGGCCGGTTGACGGCGACCCTGGCCGCGGAGCGGATCCTGGCGGCCTTCGAGGGACGTACGCCGCCCTCCGCCGGAGGCTGAGCCCCGGCCCGCCGCGTTCACCGGCGCGGCGGGTCGCGTACAGCGGTTCGACGGCGGCCGTTCCGCGAGTTCGCCGAGCAGGCGAGGGCGCGCGGCCATTCTTCGCCGGCCGGCCGGTCCCGCTCACCCCTGACCTGACGGTCGCGGTCCCCCGGCGAGGCTGGACCGCCTGTCCTCCCCTCGTGCCGCCCGTTCGCGCATCTCCCGCGCGTCGGGCCTGAGCCCGAACCGGTCCGCGAGGACCGCCGCCGGCTCGTCGTCGTCCAGATGCCCCGTCCTCGTCACGGAACCGTCCGGCGCGATCCGCGCGTACGCGCGGTTGAGCGACCGTCGCGGTTCACCGCCGCGCCGTCGCGTCAGCGGTCCCGCGCCTTCTCGTCGTCACGATCGGGGTCGCTGCTCCGGGGCCTTCGCGGTGGATCATCTACCTCGTGGCCGACCGGAGCGCCCTGGCCTGGACCGCCTGCTCGCCGTGGTCACCCTGGTCCTGGTCCTGGTCCCGGTCACTGCAGACCCGTCTGGAGCCCAAGGGCGTCGGCGTGGTGATCGAAGCGGAACACTGCTGCATGACCCTCCGCGGCGTCCGGGCAACCGGATCCAGCGCCATGACCTCCACCCTCCTCGGCCTGCTGCGCTCCGACGCCCGCTCCTTCAGGAATCCTCGTGGCCTGTCACAGTTCTTTCGGACCGCTCATCGAGAACTGTGACGAAGGCCGAGGCGACGAGGGCGACGGCGCGGTCGTCGTCGCGGGCCAGTTGGCGCAGGACCGCCGCCCCGGTGGTCCCCGACAGCTCGACCAGCGCCTGGGTCAGACGTATCCGTGTCGCGGAGTCCGCGGTGGGCGCGGCGAGTTCGCCGACCAGCGCGGTGGTGATCCGGTCCGCGCACTCGGGGTCCTGGGACAGCTCTCCCAGGACCTCCGCCGCGTCGACGTCGTTGAAGCCCTCGACCACCATGCCGACGAGCGTCGGCACGGCGGCGGTCACGCCACGCCTGCCCAACGCCAGAGCGGCGTGCCGGCGCACCGTCGTGTCCGGGTCTCCGAGCGCGTCCGCAAGCACTGCGGCCGCACCGGGTGCCTCGGCCATCTCGGCGATCGCCAGCACCGCGCGCCGCCGGATGTCGACGTCCTCCGAGTGCACGCCGGCGGCCAGGGCCGCCACGCCGTCGCCGCCCGAGCGGGCGAGCGCCCAGCGCAGGGCGCCCACGACGTGGGGGTCGGATTCGGCCAGGACCGCCCCGGCCAGCAGCTCGGCGGGAAGCACGCCCTCCGGCCGGGCCAGGACGGCCTGCTGCCTGCGCGCGGCGCTGGTCGAGTCGAGCCCCTGCATGAGCTCGACGATGCGCAGGACGTCCTGCCAGCCGGCGGGCGCCGACGCATCGACGGCGCGGAGCCGCTCCAGCAGCTCCCGCTCCCGCTCCAAGCGGTCCTCCGTCCACCGGATGAGGTCGCTGACCAGCGCGGCCGGCGTGAACGCCGGGTCCTCCAGCGCGCGCCCGATCTGCTTGAGCGAGAGCCCGAGGGAGCGCAGGCTCTCCACGTGGAAGATCCTGCGGACGTCCTCGGCGGAGTACTCGCGGTAGCCGCCGACGGTGCGCCCCGTCGGTCGCACCAGCCCGAGGGCGTCGTAGTGCCGGAGCATCCGGGGGCTCACCCCCGAGTGGCGGGCCACATCGCCGATCAGCATTCCACGGTCTCCGCAGCGGCTCGTTCCGGTCCGAGGGTCACGACTCGCTTGGCCTCCTCGATGGCCGCGTGGAAACCGGTCTCCGGGTTCCGCCGGAGCAGCTCGGTGGCACGAGCGTGCGCGGCGACCGCCGGGTCGGGGCTCGCCGCGGCCTTCTCCAGGGCGGGCTCGCTCACGTCGCCGAGATCCACGAGGGCCCGGCTCAGGCTCAGCTGCACATCGCGGTCGCCACGGCCGAGCTGCATGACCAGTTCATCGACCAGGCCCTCCTGCTCGTCCTCGGGCACGAGGAGAACCGCGACGCGCCACGCGGTCCGTGCGACCTCGTCGTCGGCATCGCGCAACAGATCGCGCGTGATCCAGGCCCACGCGCTCCTGTCGCCGATCTTGGCGAGCGTGTGCAACGCCTGGCTCCGGGCCCGAGCGCGCCCGGAGTCGAGTTCCTGGCGCATCCGGGGCAGGGTGATCTCCGGCGAGAGGCGGGTCAGCGCCCAGGACAGCATGTCCCGCACGAAGAAGTCCGGCTCGACCGCACACCGCTCGACGAGCGTCTCCAGGAAGCCGGGGTCGGGATTCGAGCCGACGGCCAGGGCCGCCTGAAGCCGCACCGACGACTCCTCGGCACTCAGGGCCTCGGCCACGCGGGTGTTCTGCGGGGTTCCGTCTGTCGGGTTGATCGAAACCACCTCCTGCGCCCAGGGGACACCTTGTCACGATGTCAAGGTCAACCCGGTGACCTGCGGGTGAGCGCCCGCTCCCTGCCCGCATCCGGGCAATCCGGAAGAACCCGCAGGTCAGAGCTACTTTGAGGCGGGCTCCAGAATCGCCACGCACTCCACAGGATGCGTCATAGGAAACCCCTGAACGCAAGCGTTAAAACAGCAGGTCAGAGGGGCTGTCGGATCCCGAATGAGGGCACGGACAACCTGGCGTGGCATGGCTACCCGCAGTACGGCAGTACCTCCCGTGGTACGGAGCCTCACGCGGTGGAGTCGTGTCGGTGTGCCCACTGTGGACCCGCCGCGCGTCAGTCGGCGGGGGGCTCTGTCCCCTGCATGTCGTGATCGATTCCAGCATGCAGGGTGCGGCCGCCCGACGGGATCACCTCGACGAGGCGTTCCTCCTCCGCTTGGGAAAGGTCCGTGAAGAGTCGAATGGACGTGTTCACGAGCTCCAGTAGGGGGACACTGCCGCGGGGTGGCTTTACCGAGGCGGTCCGGGAGGAGAAGTTGTACCTCACCGGTACGCCACTTGGCGGCAGGGCTGCTTCGAGTGTCCTGACCAGGGTTCCAGGTCCGAGAGATTCACTGAGGTGGCGGAGACGGTCCCCATGCAAGGCGCCCACCTCTCCTTCGCACGCCACCTTTCCGCCACCGTTGACCAGTGTGATGGCCTTGAGGGTCAGCCCTAGGAGCGGCAGACGATTGCCGACCTCGTCGAGGGCCGGCAGTTCGTACGCCGCTCGTGCCGCCGACGATGTCAGGTGGTCGACCTTCTGTGCGAGCGTGAGAACGAAGCCGGGCGCGTCGAAGCTCAGGACTCCCTCGCCCGTAGTCCAGTGCAGGGGGCTGCGCCACGGCGAGCGGCGATGGAGGAGGGGGCTACGCCGCATACCCGGGCGTTCCATGTGCTCAGCGCGGCGCGCATGAGGTGCTGGAGATTGTCGGTGGCGGTGATCCTGCCGTGCCGCAGCAGATCGGTCAGAGTGATCTCACGGGCGATACGGCTCCAGAAGTTGCCATCAGGGATCTCCTGGCCTTCGAGGAGGTAATCGAGCGACGACTCGTCCAGTTGCTGCGGATATTTGGGAGCGCGTTCGAGCGCGGCAACCGGTGCACCACTAGCGCGCCATAAGGTACCCAAGAAGGCCGTCAGGCGGCGCGCGATCGGTGGGGACAGCGTGTCCGAGGCAAAGGCAAGCGCGTCCTCAGTCCCCTCACGCTCACCGCGGCGGGCTGCCTGCGCACCGGTCGTCATGGCACGGGCCAGCCGGGATACGGAGCGCTCGTCAAGGAGGCCCTGGCCGCCTTCAATGACGGTGTTCGCGATCAGACGCCTCAACACGGCGTCGGCCGACTCGCCAGCGGTCGGCTCCGCGAAAGCCGCCAAGTCCAAGACCAGGGTGTGGTGGTCGATCGCGAACGAATCCAGGGTGCGGGCGTCGAAGGACGGGCGGAGAGCGCCGAGCGCCGGAACAATGGGCCGGTCCTGGCGAGCAAGGCGCCTGATGTCGAACCCGAGCTCGTCCGCGTCCGTCGTGCTGCGCAGGTAGACGTATCGGTTACTGAGGTCGTCGTCGTGCGGCCATCGCATGACCAGGTCCGGCATGTGGGTGTGGTTGTAATATCCGGTGCGCCTGGTCCGGATCTGCGGATTGATCTGCCGAAGGTGCTGTTCGAGGAGTCGTTTGATTTCGGCGAACGAGCGGTACGGGTCGTCCGCCTCGAGTGCCTCGGCGATCGACGATACGACGGCGTTCACCACTCCCCCTTTAGGGTCAGCTCGTGCGCCAGGATGGCCCGCCACTCGGTGAGGGGCAGCAAACCCTCCTGCTTCTCTGACAGGACGATGCGCCACACGCGCTCGGACACGTTCTGGACCGCGTTCGCGTCGATCCTCTTCCTGGCCTCGTCCTCGGAGACGTCACCGAAGATGCGTTGCCGGTGTTGGACGACAGCGGACTCGATCCTTTGCGGCTCGTGTAGTTGCGACCAACTGGTAGCGGCGTCGCGATGGCGGCGATCAGCGGCTCGGTAGACACGGCCTCCACATGCTCCGCCCTCGCCGACCTCCAGACGGTGCTCGGTACCTACTCGGCCCATGGCATCGTCGACGATGAGCGCGACGGGGCCATCGAAAGTCTCGTTGGCGTAGCCCCACTGCGCTTCGAGACGTCGTCAGCCGTAGCTGGCACCTTCGCTGACCAGGTTGACCAGCATTTGCCGGCCGACTATCAGGCGCGGTTCTATGCACGGCTCGCGGAGACCAGCACCGTCGAAGCCAGCGCCGCAGCAAATGTCTTCGTCCACCGAGACGTAGGCCGTCAATTCCTCGACGATGCCATGGAACTATGCAGGCTCGCGTCGACGTGCTGGTTAGACAACCGCCAGAGCACATCCAGGGCGCATGAGCCCCAGAAACGACGTTAACCCGTGAGAACTACCAAGGAGAGTATCCGCAGGTCAACGCACGCTTCACGGTGAAAACCCGGGTCAGTGCCCTGTAACTCCCACTCTTTGCACGAGTGGCATGACTTCAGCCACCGTCTGCCCGACGCAGGACATCAGCCGATCTGTGTGCTCATGCAACGGCACCGCTCCGACCAGGGCTCGCCTCCGGAGGCCAGCAGTCCAACAGCCCCGAGAAGCGCTCTCCCACCCCTCCGATTCGCTGGCGTGCCCATAGCGTGCCCATAAGACCGGTAAACCACGTTCCACCACGGACGTCGAGTCGCTGCGCTCCCGGGCGCCACACCAGAGCACGTATGCCCAGGTCAGGAGCTATCCAGCTCTGCAAGCGCCGTCGCTTCCAAGCTGAGAGCGCGAGTTCGATTCTCGTCACCCGCTCCAGAGAGAAACCCCAGGGCAGTGGCCTGGGGTTCACTTGTTATCTAGGCCAGTTTGGGGTGCGGCGCGTCGCGTCGCAGCGCCATCGACGCTCCTCGGAGCCAATGGCGCACGCAGCGCGTCTCAGACAGAGGCTGGCCAAGCCGGAGTACAGCAGGGCGCCGGTCCACCGCATCACCAGGGCAGGGGCTCAGGGCGGCGGTTCCACCACCACCCGTGTGCCGAGGCGGCGCCCTCCGCAGGAAGCAGCTCCTTGCGGAGCAAGCCGCCGGTGTCGTCGACTGTCAGCTCGACGAAGAGGGCGTCCAAGGACTCGAGGGCGTTCTGCATCAGTGCGGAGACCGCTGCGGGGAGTTGTTCGCTCACCCGCTCAAGTTCGTCCCTCACCTCAAGTCGTTCAAGGTACAGATCAGGTGGACACCAGCCGGACGGGGCCCATGCGGACTCCATGTGCCGGACGAGTTTCTCCCAGGCCCCCAGGGAACTCCTCGCTTCCCAGAACGCTGTTCCCGGCGTCTTGGTCTCCTCCGGAAACATGCGGTGCAGATGCGCGGCGAAAAGGTCCTCGACCGGGGTGGCGATCTTCAGTTCGCGGACCACTTCGGGGATGCGGGCGACGGTGGCACGCGGAAGTCGGCTGACGGGGGCCTCGACCCTGTCAATCACGTAGCGGGCTTCTTCGTCGTCCGAGTCATACAGGCGTGCCCTTGTGATCAGCCCGTCTTCCGTGGCCAGCCAGTACGCGCTCGGCGGCACTTCCTCGGCGGGAAAGAGGACGACGGTACCTGCCACCCCGGCGAAGGCTGATGCCAGCCGGCGCTCGCTGGGCTGTGGCTGCACGGACTCCTGGACGTAGATGTCCAGGGACGTGGACACGTCCCCCCGCACTGTTGCCTTTTCGCAGAACACCAAGGCGTCCCAGTTGCGCAGCTCCTGGTCGGTGTCCTCGTCGGCGACGTCCACCTCCTGCTCGCGCACATTCAGACACCGCGCGAGTGCCGCTGTGACGGTGTCGAGGCTCAGAGACTCCACGGTGAGGAGGTTGTACGTCATGACTGATAGGTCCCGTTGTAGATGTCCAAGGCTTTCTGCACGATCCCTGGATTGTTGGTGAAGCGCGGTGCGCGGGTCAGCTGCGGGGCTGCGCTGATGTCACCCTTGGCTTTGACGATCTCTTTGAGCGCGGCGTACTCGTTCCGGTCGAGCTTGACGATGCCCTTGCCGCTGTCGGGATACACCTTGCCCGAGGGTTCCACCTCATACAGGCGCCCGTTGACCTCGTAGCGGCTGAGCTCTTTGTCCCACCTACCCTGGCCCGCAGCGATGTCAGCGAGGTCCTGATTCACATGCTGCTCGTAGCCACGAAGGATCACACTGTTCACTGTCTTGATCGGGACGCTGCACGGGATTGCGGGAGCGGACGGTCGAGCTGCGCGGCAGCTCGCTCGGCGACGGCTTCGGCATCGGCTGGTTCCTGCGCGAGGTGGACGGTGTCCGCACGATCGGCCACGGCGGCTCGGGCAACGGCCAGTTCGCCGACCGGGTCATCGTGCCCGAGCGGGACTTCGCCGTGGTCGCCCTTGCCGCAGGCCCGGACGGCTACGTCCTGATCCAGGCCGTCGCCCGCTGGGCCCTCGAACACTGCCTGGGGCTCATCGAGCGCGACCCGGAGCCGATCGCCCACGACGAGCAGCGGGCACGGGAGGTGGCCGGCCGCTACGAAAGCGACGTCATGAGGTGTGCTGTGACTCCGTGTGTACGGCGATCGTGCACAGTCTCTTGGTTGCCCGCGTGAGGGCGACATACAGGTCGCGCTCGCCGCCGGGGCGGGCTGCGGCGATCTCCTGCGGGGCGACGACGACGATCGCGTCGAACTCCAGGCCGCGGGCTTCGGAAGCCGGCACGAGGCGGGCCCATCGCGCTACATGCGCGGACGCCAACTCCTCGGCCCGGTCGTCCGCGCAGATCACGGCGAGCAGGTCGTCCGGGTGCGATGCCGCCTGCGCCCGAAGCTCCCCGGCCACGGTGGTGGCGACGGAGTGCGGGCAGGCGGTGAGGTGGCGGGGAGGTTCGCCGTGGCGGATCGACCGGCTCGGCGTCCGACCGGGGGCGATCCGCGCCAGCAGGCCGTGGGTGGTCGCAAGGATTTCCTCGGTCGTGCGGTAGCTGACGGTCAACGTGTGCAGGGAGAACCGGTTGCCGAGATGCGGACCCAGCGCCTGGGACCAGTCGCTCGCCGCCGTCGCAGGGCCCGCCTGGGCGAAGTCACCCACCAGCGTCATCGACCTGGCCGGGCACCGGCGCATCACCATCCGCCACTGCATCGCGGTCAGTTCCTGGGCCTCATCGACCACGACGTGCCCGAACGACCGCTCCGGCAGCCCGTCCACCAGGGCCGTCGCCTCATCCAGCAGCGGTACGTCGGCATCCGTCCACGGGGCATCAGGCGAACGCACCAGCCGGGACCGTTCGTCGCCGGCGAGCGAGGGCAGGTGCCTCGCCAGCGTGCCAGCATCTGTCAGCAGGGCCCGTACGACCACTTCGGGCGTCAGCCGCGGCCAGAGGCATTCCACCGCACGGTCGACCTGGGCGTCGCGCGAGAGGTCCGCACGGACGGCGTCCGCGTCGAACACCTCGGCCGGATCCGCGGCCGGCGCGTCGTCGAAGCCGAGAGCCCGCAGATCGGCCTCGGCCGCGGCATCGAGATCCATGCCCGTGCTCTCGGCGATCTCGGCGTCGATATGTTCGAGGGCCTCGACGGTGCCGCGCTCCAGGGCATCCGTGACCGCGCCGATCAGGTGCTCCTTGAACACCTCCCGCGCACGGTTGTGCGCCAGACCGCTCGCCACCGCGGCCTCCTGCGCCGCCGCGACATCCACGCTCTCCAGCCGGACCGACTGCTGCCCCACCCGGACCACGAAGCCGCCGGCAGGCGCCTGCAGGCAGTGCACCAGGTCCGCGAGCGCCTCGGCCAGCGCGGAACTCCCCTTGAGGCGCGCGACATCGAACGACTCCACGGCTGCGGGCTCCACCCCGGCCAGCTCCGCACACGTCGCCAGGAGCACATCGTTCTCCCCCAGCGAGGGGAGCACCTGGGAAACGTAGTCAAGGAACCGGGCGTTCGGCCCGAGCACCAGCACACCGTGCGCGGCCGCTGCCGGGAACGCGTACAGCACGTACGCCGCCCGGTGCAGCGCAACCACGGTCTTGCCTGTGCCGGGGCCGCCCTGCACCACCGTCACCCCCCGGTGCGGGGACCGGACGATCGCGTCCTGCTCCGCCTGCAAGGTCGCCACCGCCGCACGCATCCGCCCCGTGCGCCGCGCCTCCAGCGCTTCCGTCAGCGGACCGTCGCCGATGATGTCGCCGACCGCGGCCGACGATCCGTCCAGCAGCTCGTCGCTCACCGCACGGACCGCACGGCCCTCGACCCGCAGATGACGCCGGCGCCGCAGCCCCATGGGGTGGACGGTGGTCGCCTCGTAGAAGGGCCGCGCCGCGTCCGCTCGCCAGTCGACGAGCAGGGGCAGGTCCCGGTCACCCACGTGCAGGCCGAGCCGTCCGATGTGCAGGACGGTTCCGTCCGTGCCATCGACCCGGCCGAACGCCAACCCCTCCTCGGCCCCCTCCAGCCGACGAACCTGACGTGCCAGACGCTCTGCGGCAACATCGCGCGCGTACACCTCGCCCGCGCTGTCGGCCGACGACCTCAGCACATCCGCCAGCTGGGCCCGTGCATCCGCCACTCGCTCATCGAGCAGCCGGTACATAGCGGCCACGTGGGCCTGCTCCACCTCGACCTGCCCTGCGGCGTCCTCATTGAACTGCGGCAACAGCGGCCCTCCTCTCGACTCGGCCCCCCACTATGCAGCCAAATTTCCATGAAAGTAAGGCTTGACTTACTTGTCCGAGTCAGCCGCCACGGCCGGTCCGCCGTCACGGCTCAGGTCTGGCCGGCCTTCTGGCACCATCGGACATGAGGAGCCGACCGGTCTCGATCCCGGCCTGAAGAGATCCGCCGCTGAAGCGGCACCGCCCCGGGGCGGCCGACTGCCCTAAGCTGACACCTCAGTTGACGGCCGGTAAGGAGACAGACGAATGGCGGGCGCGAGCGTACTGCCGCCGGACGAGGTCCTGGTCCAGCGGCTGCGTGACGGTGACGAGGCGACGTTCGCTCTGGTGCTGGACACTTGGTCAGGTGGCATGCTCCGGCTGGCCATGTCGTTCGTGTCGACCAAGGCATCCGCGGAGGAGGCCGTCCAGGACACCTGGCTGGCGGTCATCAGGGGTATCGACGGCTTCGAGGGCCGTTCATCGCTGAAGACATGGGTGTACCGGATCCTGGTCAACACGGCCAAGGCACGCGGTACGAAGGAGAGCAGGACCGTTCCCTTCGCCAGCCTGCTGCCGGAGGAGGAAGGGCCGACGGTGGACGCCGCACGGTTCCGTCCCGCCGGTGAGGAGTACGCCGGACACTGGGCCGTCGGGCAGAAACCGCGTCACTGGCACATTCCCGAGGACCATGTGCTGCGCGGCGAAGTCCGGGGGGTGATAGCGGAGGCGCTCGACGAACTCCCGCCCCGCCTCCGTACGGTGATCACCCTTCGCGATGTCGAAGGGTACGGCTCGGAGGAGGTGTGCTCCTTGCTGGAGATCTCGCCTGGCCACCAACGCGTCCTCCTCCATCGGGCCAGGGCCTTCTTGCGCCGTAAGCTGGAGAACTACTTGTCGAGTGCCCAGGACGTCGCGGTGGGAGGGGACGAGCGTGGACTGCGTTGACTTCGTAGAGCTGGTGACCGATTTCCTTGAGGGTGCCCTTCCCGAAGACGACGAGCGGCGCTTCATCGAGCACCTGGCGGAATGCTCCGGGTGCGAGCACTACCTCGACCAATTCCGTCGGACGATCGCCACGACGGGCGAACTGACCCCGGACAACATCTCGCCGGACGCCAGGCAACAGCTGCTCTCCGCTTTCCGGGACTGGCGGCTTCAGTGATCACACACACAGCGGGCTGATCGTCGGTGCGCCGGCCGGCGCCACGTACGCAGTGCTCTTCGGTGACCCCCGCGAGGGCAGCGGCCCCGCGCTGATCCGCGGCACGGCCTTCGGTATCGTCTGGTGGACGCTCGTGGCGGTGACGGTCACCCCGCTGCTGGACGGTCGCGGGCTTCGGTGGTCGCGCGTACCGCCGTTGCGGATCTGCCCGGCTACGTGTTGCTCGGGGCCGGTACGGCCCTGCTGATCTGCTGGCTCGGCGGACTGTCGCGGGCGGTCTTCTTCCGCCGTCGCACCTTCGACCCGGCCTTGGGGATCGGCTGGGGTGTGTCGTACGGCTTCCTCTGGTGGGTCCCGGGCAACCTGACGCTGCTGCCCGTGCTGCTCGGCGCCGCACCCGCACGAACAGACGCTGGGCGCGGCCCCCGCTCTGTGGAGCCTGATCACCTGCGTGGCCCTGCTCATCCCCGTCCTGGCGTCCTAGGTGTATTGACCCGCAGCGTTGTTGACGCGGCTGATGGGCGGGTGTCCGCCGAGTGCGGTGTGGCAGCGGTGGTGGTTGTAGGTGTGGAGGAAGTCTGCCAGGGCCTGGGGCCGCTCGGTGTTCGAGGTGTAGGGCCGCTGGTAGGCCCACTCGTCCAGCAGGGTGCGGTTGAAGCGTTCGACCTTGCCGTTGGTCTGCGGCCGGTAGGGCCGGATCTTCTTGTGACTGCTGCCGGCCGCGGCGAGTGTCTGGGTGAACAGTCTGGACTTGTAGCAGGAGCCGTTGTCGGTCAGAACCCATTCGACGGTGATGCCGTGGGCGGCGAAGAAGGCGTTCGCCCGCTGCCAGAAGCCGGCGGCGGTTTCCTTGCGTTCGTCAGTGAGGACCTCGCTGTACGTCAGGCGGGAGTGGTCGTCGACGGCGGAGTGGATGAACGAGTAGCCGATCACCGGCTTGCAGCTGCGACGTCGGTCGGTGGTGGCGAGTTTGTTGTCCATCGCCTGGCGGCGGTGCATGATCTTGTGGCCGCCGCCGTCGGGGATGTTGCCGAGCTTTTTGATGTCGACGTGGACGAGTTCGCCCGGGCGGGCGCGTTCGCAGCGGCGGACGATTGCTCCGGTGGGCCGGTCCAGCCAGGCAAGGCGGTTCAGTCCGTGGCGGGTCAGGATGCGGTGCACGGTCGAAGCGGGCAGGCCCACAACCGGTCCGATGCGGGCTGAGCCGAGCTTGCGGTCGGTGCGCAGGCGGCAGACTTGGGCCTCGACCGTGGGCGGAGTGCGGTGGGGTTTGGTGCGCGGCCTGCTGGAGCGGTCGTGCAGGCCGGCCTCACCCTCGGCCCGCCAGCGGCGGATCCACTTATGTGCGGTGGGCCGCGATATACCCATCTCGGCCGCGACATGCGCGACGGGACGGCCGGACAGGACGCGTTCGACCAGGATCCGTCTGCCGTGAACGGTCAGACGGGCATTACGGTGGGCCACGAAGACCTCCGTGCGGTGCAGCTCAGACACATCCACCACACCGGAGGTCTTCGTCATGGTCAAGACCCAACGCTGTTAACAACGCTCGTGATCAATACACCTAGGTCGCGGGGGCGGACAGAAGCCGCAAAGCCGTGGAGCGGGTGGCGTCGCCACCCGCTCCACGGCTTTGCCGCGCGACGTGGTTCGTCAGGTGCTCTGCTTCAGCTCGGCCGCGCCGAACGACACGCTGAAGCGTTCACACCAGATCGTCACCGTGGAGAACTTCTTCAGGTCGGTGCCCGCCGGGATCGCGTAGTTCTGGTTGCCCTCGTTGCCCTTGAGGCTGCCGAGGTCGACGTGCTTGCCGTCGTCGAGGTTGCCGCCACCGTCCCGCTTGACCGGCTGGTCACTGAGCCAGACGTGCAGGGCCGGGCCGTCGGAGGTACGCAGGTTCGTCAGGCGCAGGTTCGCTTTCCCGCCTGCAAGCGGCTGGATCTGCACCGATCCGCTGGTGTCGTGCTCGTGGGAGATGAAGCTTCCGGACGCCAACGGCGCGGCAGCAGCTCCCTGTTGTACGTCGGCCACGGGAGCCGCCTCATCCACGCGGTGCGTGGTGAACAGCCGCCAGGGCTGGAAGAGGTAGAGCCCGACGGCCGCCACGACAACGACGGCGGCGGCGGTGATCCAGACGACCGGGCGCTTGGTTCGGCTCATAGGGATTTCCGTTTCTGTTGAGTGTTCACGCCGGACCGATGGCGGGGTCACCGCCAGCTCCAGTCGACGGCTCCATAGGTTCCGGCGGTGGTGATGTCGATGCCCCGCCGGTCGTCGTAGCTGAACCCTGCGAACACGTAGCTGCGAGGGCCCTTCCAACTCCCCCGGACCGCGCGCCGGAGGCCGGGACGAGGGCGGCGGTCGCCGCCGTCACGGTGGAGGCCGCGATCCGGACACCGAAAACACGCGGGCCGACGACCGTTCAGCACTGCTCGGCGGGGCGCGGTCGCTCCTGTTCTGCAGTGGAGTGCCCGGCCCTCTCGCGGCGCAACGCGTCGGTCTCGTCGCGGACGGCGTCGAGCCGGACCTCCAGCAAGCCGACCCGCTCGCGGTAGCGCTCCAGCTCGGCCCGGACGAATTCGGCGTCCGCCACCTGGCGGGCCGTCTCCTCGCGGATCGCCGCGGTCTCCTCGGCGAACTTCTCCTGCGCGGCATCGAGCGCGCAGACGGCCATGTCCGCTGCCTCCTCGGCGAGCGCGGCGCGCTCTTCGGCGGCCAGGATGCGCTGCGCGGAGGCGCGGGTGACCGTCTCGATCCGGGCCTCGGCCGCCGCGGAGTCGGTGATGATCGCCAACTCCTCGATGTAGGCAGGTAGCTCGGAAGCGAGTCGCTCGATGAGCGCGACCAGGGCGTCGCGTGACCGGGCGTCGTGGCCGCCGTCGGCCATGGCCATCTCTGTCATGGCCGTCATCTCACTGGTCATGGCTGCCGCCGGCGCCTGCTCGGACGCATCGGCGACGTGGACGTGTCCGGGCTGGGGGGTCACCACCTCGGCGCCCGGGGTCTGCTCGGACGACTGGGGCACCGCTTCCGTGGCGGGCGTGTGTCCAGGCGCACCGTCCGCCGTACCGGCAGCGGGCGCGTGCCCGGACACGGTGTGCCAGGACTGCCCGGCGACCGGAGCCTCGGCCCCCTTCGCCGCCGCCTCGGCCGCCTTCTTGGCCTCGGCCGCCGCGCGCTTGTCCTCCTTGCGCTGCTGCCGCTTGGCGCGGAACTTCCTGAACGCGCCGAGCGCGTTGTGCTCGGGGTGCCCGCAGTAGCGGGGCACCGGCCCCTGCGCGTCGGGTGCCTGCGGCTCGGGCGCATGGGTGCAGCCCGGGTAGGCACAGGTGGGGGCGGTCTCGACGGACTCGACGGTCATGTTCGGCCTCTCGTTGATGTGTTGGCGGTGTCGGTGGTACTCGGGCTCAGCGGTATTCGGGATTCTCGAAGTCGAACCGGCGCCCGGCGTCCCACTGCGACCGCTGGTTCCCGTGCGCCGGTATGCCACCGGCGTCCTTGAGCAGCCGGGCCAGGTGCAACAGGTTCCACGTCATGAACGTGGTGTTCCTGTTGGTGAAGTCGTTGGTGGGACCGCCGGAACCCGGATCGAGACAGGACGGGCCCGGCCCGGCCTCCCCGATCCAGCCCGCGTCCGCCTGCGGCGGGATCGTGTATCCCAGGTGCTGCAGGCTGTACAGGACGTTCATGGCGCAGTGCTTGGCGCCGTCCTCGTTGCCGGTGATCAGGCAGCCGCCCACGCGCCCGTAGTAGGCGTACTGACCGGCGTCGTTGAGCAGGCCCGAGCAGGCGTAGAGGCGCTCGATGACCAGCTTGGCGACCGAGCTGTTGTCACCCAGCCAGATCGGCCCGCCGATGACGAGGATGTCGGCGGCCATCACCCGCTGGTAGATCGACGGCCACGCGTCGCGCTCCCAGCCGTGCTCGGTCATGTCCGGCCACACCCCGGTGGCGATCTCATGATCGATCGGCCGCAGGTGCTCGACCTGAACGCCCTGCTTCTCCATGATGCGCGCGCTGAGGTCGATCAGGCCCTGTGTATGACTGCGCTCCGGGCTCTTCTTCAGCGTGCAGTTGAGGAACAGCGCACGCAGGTCGTCATGGCTCATACCCCTCAGTGCGGCGCGCGCGTCGAACGTTACAAGTGACGCTCGAACCGTTCACGCCCGCCGGGACAAGGACGGCACGGCTGTCACCGCCGAGTTGGCCGGCCGGCCCGAAGTCACCGGACGACCGTCACCACCGGAGCGAGGGCCGGTGTTTCACCGAGCCGGTGGGCTTCTCTTGCACACCCTGGCCACGCGACTCGCACAGACAGCCGGCCGGCACCGCTTCGACCGGACAGCACACGGCGGCAAGCCGTTTCTCGCGGTGGTCATCAACCATCCGAGGGGATAGTCGGCCCGGGGCGGTGGGTGACGCTGACTCGCACGTAGCAGCGTCAGCCGCGCTGGGACGCCGGCGGTTGAGTCGGCACCCGGTCGCCGGGGAGATCGACGGGTACGGATCTGCCGGGGACGGTCGGCCCGCCCTGGGCGGTGGCGGGCCGCTCAGGTGTTCGGTGGCGTGGCGGTACGCATGCCCCCGAGCAGGGTGGCGAGGTAGCGGTGTGCGGTCTCGAGGCGGTCCGCAAGGGTGCCGCCGTGGACGGTGACGGCGTGGGCGATGCCGCACATGAGTGGGACGAGGTCGGTGGCGGCGAGGTCGGGGCGGACGGCCCCGGCGTCGCGGGCCCGCTCGAGGAGCGTGGTCCCGGTCGACTGGAGCGACTCCTTGAGTTCCGTGGTGCGCGGAAGGGCGTCCGTGGTCGTGGCGGCGACCGGGGGCAGGGCGGCATCGGTGATCTGTGCTTCGACGATGCGGGACAGGAAGTCCTCCAGGGCGCGCCCGTGGTCGGTGTCGGCCAGGGCGTGCCGGCCGCGTTCGGCGAGGGCTTCCAGGCCAGGGGTGGCAACGGTCTCCAGTAGCGCCTCGGGAGTGGCGAAGTGCCGGTAGACCGTGCCGACGCCGAGCCCCGCCCGGCGTGCGACGTCGTTGAGCTGCAGTGCGGTGCCCTGATCGACCAGGTCGCGGGCGACGGCGACGATCCGCTCCCAGTTGCGGGCGGCGTCCTTGCGCAGCGGTGTGGTCGTCATGGGGGAACAGTCCAGGTCGCTCATCTCGAGGCAGGCTTGCCGTCCGATCATATGCGGGCGTTTCCGGGTGACGCGCCCGCCGTGGGGGCGGGCCGGGCAGCCCGCCCCCACGGGGCTGTCAGCGCTGGTCGCGCTGCCTGCTGAGGAAGCCGGTGATGATCTCCAGCCAGTGGTTCGGCTGCTCCAGGAAGGGCAGGTGTCCCGTGGGAAGCTCGGCGGTCTGCGCTCCGGGGACGGCCGCGGCCAGGTCGTACTGGAGGGCGGCCGGTATCAGGGTGTCGGCGGTGGTGACGACGACCAGGGTCGGGGCGGTGATCGCGGCGAGGTCGTCGCGGACGTCGGTGCAGCGGACCAGGTCGACCTGGGCGCCGGTGCCGGGCGGGATGGCGGCAGCGGTCTGCTCGGCGGCCGCGCGCACCTGGGTGGGAGTGAGGGAGTTCAGCAGCGGCGCGCTCACGGTCAGCTGGGTCAGGTACTGGGCGAGCAGGAGGTGCTGTCCGGTGACGTAGAGCTGGTGCCAGATCGCGGCGGCCAGGTCGGTGCGGGTGTCCACGCGGGCGAAGGTCGCGCTCAGGACGAGCGCGGTGACCCGCTGCGGGTGGCGGACGGCCGCTCGGATCGCGACCGGGCCGCCGAGCGAGTATCCGCAGAGGGCGAACGTGTCGAGCCCTTCGGCGTCCGCCGCGGCGACGAGCTGGTCCGCCATGAGGTCCAGCTGCAGGGGTGTGGGCGTGGTGGGGGTGTGTCCTGAGCCGGGGTAGTCGACACCGACGACGGTGTGCTGCGCGGCGAGCCCTTTCATGATCGGTCCGAAGTTGGCGTCGATACCGCCGCCGGCGCCATGGGCGAGGAGGAGGCCGGGGCCGGAGCCGTGAACGGTGCGGGCATAGGCGGTCGGGACTGCGTTGGTCATGTCATGTCCTCGGTCGGGTGGGGATCGGGGCGGCGGTGGTGCGGCGTGTCTCGGGGGCGGGCGCGAGGCGTCGACGCGACCGCGTGACCGGTGGCCGGCCTGTCGGCGTTACGGGCGTTGAGGGCGAATGCTCACGCGTCTGCGTCGGTCGGCGTGGGTGCGTGGGCTTCGCTGAGCCGGCGCACAGCCTCGGCGAGGCGGCGGTCGGTCGCCGCGCGAAGCGGGGCGACCGGGCGGCTCTGGGGGCCGATGACCAGGCCGGTCCGGCCGGTCAACGCATCGTCGGTGGCGGCGACGATCGAGGGCCTGGCTGCCGCCGACGCCGGGCCGGACGTGGAGCGCTCGAACTTGCGGCGTACCAGCGGCCACAGCAGCCGCAGCGGCGGGGAGACGATCTTGGGGTCGGTCAGGGTGCCGTTGGTCATCTCGGTGGCGGCTCCTCCGGGGTCGGCGGCGAAGACCGATACGCCCGTGCCGGCCAGCCGGGCGGCCAGGTCCAGGGTGTAGGCGAGGTTGGCGAGCTTGGCGCGGCCGTACCAGTGGAAGCCGTAGTAGCCGCCGGGCGGCTCGACGGCGTCGAACACCCGCTTGCCGACGGCGACCGCGCCCGAGGTCACGTTCACGATCCGGCTGGGCGCCCCGGCTGTGAGGGTGGGCAGCAGCAGTTCGGTCAGCAGGTACGGCGAGAGGTGGTTGACGACGAAGGACGCCTCGACGCCGCCCAGCGTCCGGTGCTGCGGGAACATCGCTCCGACGTTGTTGACCAGCACCGTCAGCGGTTCCCCCGAGGCGGCGTGGTCGGCGGCGATCCGGTCGGCGAGCGCGCGCACCTGGTCGAGTGAGGAGAGGTCGGCGGACAGGAACTGGCCGGCGCCGTCCGGACCCGCCGCGTTGATCCGCTTGACCGCTCCGGCCCCCCGTTCCGCGTCGCGCCCCACCACGGTGACCGCGAACCCGGCAGCGGCCAGACCCAGCGCCGACTCCAGGCCGATGCCCCCTGTCCCCGCCGTGACCACAGCTGTCTTCGTCATGAGCCCCTCCACCCAGACAGGAAATCGGATAGTCCATCCGGTTGATCGAGACGGTAACACACATCCGGATCACCTATCCGGTTAGGCGTCACGGACCCGTCTACACGGCTTGGGCCACCGCACGGGACGTCGTACGCCCCAGCAGCCTGCAGACCACACCCGGTCAGACACCGCCGCTGCCGTGAAGGTCACCGAGGGCGGCACCGCCTGCTGCGGGCCACAGCGGTCGAGGAGGACGAGAACCTGGACCCTGACCGAGGAGATGCTTGCCCTGGCGTTCGACAACGCGGCGAGGGCGGGTGCGACGAACGTCGAGTCCCTCAAGGGCATCATCGAGGCGATCCCGCTACCCGCGAAAACCGTCGACGTGGTCATCTCGAACTGCGTGATCAACCTGTCCGTCGACAAGCCCGCAGTCTCCGCGAAGACCTTCCGCGTCCTGAGGCCCGGCGACCGTATCGGCGTCTGCGACGTCGTCGCCGAGGACACCATCACGCCCGAGCAGCGGACCGAGTGCGGGGGCTGTGTCGGCTGCATCGCCGGCGCCCTCTCCTTCGCCGAGTACCATGCTGGGCTGGAGGCCGCCGGCTTCACGGACATCGAGATCGCCCCGACGCACCCAGTTGCCGACGGCATGCACTCTGCCATCGTCCGCGCGGTCAAGCCCTCGACAGACGCGTGCTGCGGCGTCGCCGCCTGCCGCACTGAAGTCGAGCCGGAATTGCACGCGCCGTGCGGCGCTCGACATACGGACGCGTCCGCATGAGGGCAGTCTCGCCAGTCTCCAGTCGGAGCAGGCCGCGTTGCGGCAGTCTGCGCGACCCACCTCCGCCCCGAACTCTTCGGCCGCCGCTGAACCGTCCTCCATGTGCTCCTGCAACGGCACCCTTCCGGCCAGCTCTCACTTCCGGCGGTCGCCTGCTCTTCAGCCACCCGGACGACCTCTCCGCGTCTCCGAGCCGCCAGCGTGCCCCATAGCGTGCCCCTAAGAGCGGAAAGCAGCGGTCAACAGCGGCGCAAACCGACCCGCACGACCACCCAAGGAGATGACGTATGCCCAGGTCAGAGACCTAACACCCGTCCAAGCGCCGTCGCTTCCCAAGCTGAGAGCGCGAGTTCGATTCTCGTCACCCGTCACAGCGTGGAACTCGACGTCAGCAGCCTGGAGTTCGTTGCTCATCTAAACCTTTTCGGACCTCTATGCCCTTCGCGTGCCCTAATTCGCGCCAGGCCGCCGCGGCGTACGGCGGCCCGCTGGAAAAACTCCGGAAGGCCGCAGCGCCGCCCCGCGCCCTGCCGTAGCGTGGCCTCACGATCACCGCGGGATGGGGGCCATGGAACCGAGAAGCGCTGCCGCCGCTGGGAAGGACTTCCCGTACACGCTGGACACCACGTGCTACATCGAAGTCCACGAGGACGGCCGAGTCACCCAGGGCGCGGGACCCGACGCCCATCAACGCGCAGTCGCTGGAGCGTCCCGCCTCTTCGCGGTCTGGGCCGGACAGTGGCGAAGCGACCTCTTCGCCATCGATGACCTGGACGAGTTCGCGCGGGCACACGGCATCGTCCACGACGAGGAGCGAACCGGCCTTGCCGACCACGTCCACGACGTCCACTGGACCCTGGCGGACGGTGAGCAGAATCCCCGCAGCCAGTACGTGAGCATTGACCTACGCCTCGCCTGCGGATGTTCAGTCAAGGACCGTCGCACCTTCGCCGCGCAGATGAGAGAGCAACACGGTTGGGACCTGGCGGTCACTGGCGGCTGGGGTTACCACACGGACGCGAACGGCACCACGTACACGTTCCGTGCCCGCCGCAAGAGCCTCAGTTCCTGAGCGAGCACTCTCGAAACACCGAGAAGTGAGCTTGGGCCGGGGGCACACCCGAGAGCCGCGGGCTCTGGCAGAAGGAGCCCTCCGCCCTTCGGCATCCTGATGGACCGACGCACTACTCGTCACCTGACACCCCATCAGAACGAGCGTCAAATGAGCGTCACAAGCGTCATTTCAGCGTCAAGATATCGCCCGTAACGCCCACACTGCACATAATGCGCACGCACAAAACCGCAGGTCAGGAGTCCTTCGCGGCCGGTTCGAGGATGGCGACACACTCCACATGATGCGTCATGGGAAACAGATCGAACGCCCGGAGCATCCGCACCCGGTACCCCCCGTCCCGGAAGTACCCCAGGTCGCGGGCCAGCGCGGCGGGGTCGCAGGCGACGTAGGCGATGCGGCGGGCGCCCAGGGAGGTGAGGTGGGAGACGGTCTTGCGGCCGGCGCCCGCGCGGGGCGGGTCGAGGACGATCAGGTCGACCTCCGTGATGCCGGTGCGCGGCAGGACCGACTCGACCTTGCCCTGCTCGATGCGGACCCGGGGGAAGTCGGCCAGGTTGTGCCGCGCGTCCTCCACCGCCCGCTTGCCGGACTCGATGCCGAGGACCGCGCCCTTCTCTCCGAGGCGGTCGGCGAGGGCGCCGGCGAAGAGGCCGACACCGCAGTAGAGGTCCAGGGCCATCTCGCCCTTGCGGGGCAGCAGGCCCTGCATGACGGCCGTCACGAGGGTGTCGGCGGCCTTCGGGTGGACCTGCCAGAAGCCGCCGCTGCCCACCCGATGCGTACGGCCGTCCGCGCGCTCGCGGACGAAGGGACGGCCGTGGACGCGGTGCACGCCGCCGTCCTTCTCGTCGACGCGCATCACCGACACCGGCTTGTCCAGCTCGACCAGGGGGAGGCGGGCGCCGGGGCGCGGGGTGAGGATCACCTGGCGGTCCTGGGAGCCGGTCGCCGCGATGGCCTCGACCGATTCCATGCCGGTCCAGTCCCGCTTCTCGATGCCCAGCTCGCTGACGCCCGCCGCCGCGATCAGGCAGTGGTCGATGCGCTCGACCTCGTGCGAGCGGTGGCGGCGCAGGCCGGCGTGGCCCTCGGCGTCGACGGCGTACTGGACACGGGTGCGCCACTGCGGGACCTGGCCGGCGGGCAGCTTGTCACCCTCGGCCGGGACCACGGTGCCGTCCCAGCCCGCTTCCTCGGGGGTGAGGCCGGCGAGCCGCTGCAGCTGCTCGGCGATGACCTCGGCCTTCAGCCGGCGCTGGGCGCCCGGCTTGGCGTGCTGCCAGTCGCAGCCGCCGCAGCGGCCGGGCCCGGCGAAGGGGCAGGGCGCCTCGATGCGGTCCTTGGACGCCTCCAGGATCTCCACCGCGTCGGCGCGCAGGAAGCGGGCGCCCTCCTCGCCCTCCGTCACCCGGGCCACCACCCGCTCGCCGGGCAGGCCGTGCCGGACGAACAGCACCTGCCCCTCGGACGTACGGGCGATGCAGTGGCCGCCGTGGGCGACGGGGCCGATCTCGACCTCGTACTCCTCGCCCACCAGAGACTTGGTCGGTTCTGCCTGCATGGTGGGGTGACTCCAGATCGAAGAGAAGAGATGGGAGATCGAAGAGAAGAGACGGGCGTGGCCGGGCACCGGTGGGCCTGACAACAGCCCACCAGTCTACGGCCTTCCCGCCTCGGCTCACTCCTTGGCGGACGGCTCCTTGGGCCGCTCCACGGCCGGACCGCGCCGGACCGCGCCGGGCGCGTTCCATTCCTGCCGCTTGCGGGCGCGCAGCTTGGCCGCCTCGGAGGAGGCCAGCTGGTAGGGGACGGAGGTGACCATCACGCCGGGGGTGAACAGCAGACGGCCCTTGAGGCGCAGGGCGCTCTGGTTGTGCAGCAGGTGCTCGTACCAGTGACCGACCACGTACTCCGGGATGATCACGGAGACCGCGTCGCGCGGGGACTCCTTGCGGAGGCCCTTGACGTACTCGATGATCGGCCGCGTGATCTCGCGGTACGGGGAGTCGAGGACCTTCAGCGGTACGTCGATCCCGCGCCGCTCCCACTCGTCGCGCAGCGCCTTCGTCTCGATCGGGTCGACATTGACGGTCAGCGCCTCCAGGGTGTCCGAGCGCATCAGCTTGGCGTAGGCCATGGCGCGCAGCGTGGGGCGGTGGATCTTCGAGATCAGGACGACCGAGTGGACGCGGGAGGGGCGGACCATGTCGTCGCTGGGGCCCTCGGGCGCGGCGATCTCCTCGGCGACCCGGTCGTAGTGCTTCCGGATCGCGGTCATCGTCGCGTAGAAGATGCACATACCGAGCAGGGCCACCCAGGCGCCGTGCGTGAACTTGGTGACCAGGACGACGACGAGCACCAGGCCGGTGAAGAAGGCGCCGAACGCGTTGATCGCGCGGGAGCGGACCATGTGGCGGCGCTTGGCCGGGTCCTTCTCGACCGCCAGGTGGCGGTTCCAGTGCCGGACCATGCCGGTCTGGCTGAGCGTGAAGGACACGAACACGCCGACGATGTACAGCTGGATCAGGCGGGTCGAGTCCGCGCCGTAGATGACCACCAGCAGCGTCGCCGCGCCGGCGAGCAGCACGATGCCGTTGGAGAAGGCGAGCCGGTCGCCACGGGTGTGCAGCTGGCGCGGCAGGTAGCGGTCCTGGGCGAGGATCGAGCCGAGCAGCGGGAAGCCGTTGTACGCCGTGTTGGCGGCCAGGAACAGGACCAGGGCGGTGGCGGCGGCGAGGAGGACGAACAGGAAGCTGCCCTTGCCGAAGACCGCCTCGGCGACCTGCGAGATCACCGGGTTCTGGACGTAGCCGGAGCCGAGCGGGACGCCGTTGTGGAGCAGGTCGGTGGCCGGGTGCTCGGCCATGCGCACCTTGGTCACCATCGCGAGCGCGATGATGCCGCAGAACATGGTGACGGCCAGCAGGCCCATCATCGCGAGCGTGGTCGCCGCGTTCTTCGACTTGGGCTTGCGGAAGGCCGGGACGCCGTTGGAGATCGCCTCGACGCCGGTGAGGGCCGCACAGCCGGAGGAGAAGGCGCGCAGCAGCAGGAAGACGAGCGCGAAGCCCGCGAGGCCCTGGTGCTCGGCCTTGATGTGGTAGCCGGCCGTGGGGGCCCGCATGGTGTCGTCGAGGACCAGCCCGCGGAAGGCGCCCCACACGATCATGATGAAGACGCCGCCGACGAAGACGTAGGTCGGGATGGCGAAGAGCTTGCCCGACTCCTTGACGCCCCGCAGGTTCATCAGGGTCAGCAGCACGATCACGACGACCGCGCAGAGCACCTTGTGCTCGACCACGAAGGGGATCGCGGAGCCGAGGTTCTCGATGCCGGAGGAGATGGAGACGGCGACGGTCAGGACGTAGTCCACGAGCAGGGCGCTGGCCACGGTGAGGCCGGCCCTGGGGCCGAGGTTGGTGGTGGCGACCTCGTAGTCGCCGCCGCCGCTCGGGTACGCGTGCACGTTCTGCCGGTAGGAGGCGACCACGGTGAACATCAGCACGACGACCGCGACGGCGATCCAGGGGCTGAAGTGGTACGCCGACACACCCGCGATGGACAGGACCAGCAGGACCTCCCCCGGCGCGTAGGCGACGGAGGACAGCGGGTCGGAGGCGAAGACGGGGAGTGCGATGCGCTTCGGCAGGAGCGTTTCGCCCAGCCGGTCACTGCGCAGTGCGCGCCCGATCAGGATCCGTTTGGGCACGTCGGTCAGTTTGGACACGAGAGAGGATCGTAAGCCTTCGAACTGGCACCCGCCCACCCGGCGTGCTCTATCTGCCTCACGAGTGAAATCGGGGGCGCACGGAACTGCGGAATCCGTGGTTGGTGTGCCCTCCGTGCCTAGATGGCAAACCCCGCCTGTCATCGCACTTCGGAGGTCCCATGCCCGCGACCGCGGTGCTGATCGGGGCGTTGCTCGCCCTGACCGGCCTCGGAATCCTGACCCTGTGCAGCGTGCGCAGCATCACTCGCCGGCGGGTCCGGCCGTCCCGGGCACGGGGGTGCCCAGCGCGCGGCGCCCGTGTGTAGCTTTGGGCGTCGGTCTGAGACCCTGATGCTGAGCAGTAACTTTTGGACACCGGAAGGACGGTCGTGCACATCGTCATCATGGGCTGCGGAAGAGTGGGTTCCACTCTCGCCCAGACCCTGGAACAACAGGGGCACACGGTCGCCGTGATCGACCAGGACCCCACCGCCTTCCGCCGGCTGGGCCCGGGATTCGGGGGCCGCCGGGTCACCGGGGTCGGCTACGACCAGGACACCCTGCGCGAGGCGGGCATCGAGGAGGCCGGCGCCTTCGCCGCCGTCTCCAGCGGTGACAACTCCAACATCATCTCGGCGCGCGTGGCCCGCGAGATGTTCGGTGTGGAGAACGTCGCCGCCCGCATCTACGACCCCCGCCGCGCCGAGGTCTACCAGCGCCTGGGCATCCCCACCGTGGCCACGGTCCGCTGGACCGCCGACCAGATGCTGCGCCGCCTGCTGCCCTCCGGGGCCGAGCCGCTGTGGCGCGACCCCACCGGCGGGGTGCAGCTCGCCGAGGTGCACGCCTCCCCGAAGTGGGTCGGCCACAAGATCAGCAACCTCCAGGAGGAGACGGGCGTCCGGGTGGCGTTCCTGACCCGTCTGGGCGAGGCGATCCTGCCGACCTCGCAGACGGTGCTGCAGGAGGGCGACCTCGTGCACGTGATGATGCGGACGGACGACGTGGACAAGGTCGAGGCGGCGTTCGCCGGTGGCCCGGAAGAGGAGGGCGGTCACTGATGAGGGTCGCCATTGCCGGGGCCGGTGCAGTCGGCCGCTCGATCGCGGGCGAGCTGCTGGAGAACGGCCACGAGGTCCTGCTGATCGACAAGGCGCCGACCGCCATCTCGGTCGAGCGCGTCCCGCAGGCGGAGTGGCTGCTCGCCGACGCCTGTGAGATCACCTCCCTGGACGAGGCGGCGCTGCAGCGCTGCAACGTCGTGATCGCCGCGACCGGCGACGACAAGGTGAACCTGGTCGTCTCGCTGCTCGCCAAGACGGAGTACGGCGTTCCGCGCGTCGTGGCCCGGGTGAACAACCCCAAGAACGAGTGGCTGTTCAACGAGGCCTGGGGCGTCGACGTCGCTGTCTCCACCCCGCGCCTGATGTCCGCCCTGGTCGAGGAGGCGGTGAGCGTCGGCGACCTGGTCCGGCTGCTGCGCTTCAGCCACGGCGACGCCAACCTGGTCGAGCTGACCCTTCCCGAGGAGTCGGCGCTGGCCGGCACCCAGGTCGGGGACGTGGAGTGGCCGCAGGACACCTCCCTGGTCACGATCATCCGCGGCACCCGGGTGCTGACCCCCTCCAAGGAGGACTCCCTGGAGCCGGGCGACGAACTGCTCTTCGTGGCCGCACAGGCCCGCGAGGAACAGCTGGAGGAACTGCTGTCGGTGCGACGCGAGAGCTGAACCCATGCGGAAGGGGGGGCGGGGTGGGCAAGGCCGCCCCGCCCCCGCGGCGGCGAGGACCCCGCGCGCGGGGGGGGCCGGGGGGGGGCCCCCCGCGCCCGG
>NZ_JBEYYR010000003.1:0-81858 GCF_040645635.1 Streptomyces sp. NPDC046727 | reverse complement strand
GGGCGAGTTCGATGTTCTTGCCCGCGGTCAGCCACGGGAACAGGGCGTGCTCCTGGAACATCAGAGCGGGGCGCCCGTTGGTCGCGCCCTTGATGCCAAGGGCGCCCTTCCGCATGTGGATCCGAGCCCGCAGGGGCCGGGGGTCCGGGGGCGGAGCCCCCAGGGACGTCACCCCTGCCGACGGTGCCTGCCCGCCTCCGCGGCCGCGGCCTCCGCAGCCTTCTCCTCCGCCTCCATCTCCGCGAACACGTCGATCGGCGCGGGCGCCTTCGCCAGGAAGACCCAGGTCAGCCAGACCGCGAGCAGGAACGGCGGGATCTTCAGGGCGACCAGGACCCAGCCGAGCTGGGTGGTGTCGGCCCACCAGTACAGCGGGAAGAGGATCGCGCACTTGGCGAGCAGGATCAGGCCCCAGGCCCAGCTGGCCTTGGCGTACGCCTTCTTGCGGCCGGGGTTGCGGGTGCGCCAGGAGAGGTTCTCCTTGAAGACCGGGCCCAGGATCAGGCCGATCAGGGGCACCCCGGCGAGGGTCGTGATGATGTACGCCAGCGCCAGGCCCAGCGTGTAGAGCATGCCGGGGAGGTAGAAGTCCTTGGCGTTTCCGGTGAACATCGCGAACACGACACCGAACGCCACGCCGAAGACCCCGCTGAAGGCGTGCTTGACGGTGTCCTTCTTGACCAGCCGGACCGCGACCAGGACCAGCGACACGGCCAGCGCGGCGATCGCGGACAGGTGCAGGTCCTTCCGGACCGTGAAGATCGCGACGAAGAGCAGGCCCGGCACGACGGTCTCGACCATGCCGCGGACACCGCCGAACGCCTCGAACAGCGCGGCCTCGGTCATCGCGCGGGCGTCGCCGGGCTGAGTCTGGTCGGTGTCTTCGGTCGGCTTGTCGAGGGACGTCACCGGCTACTCCCGTCCGAGGGGTCGCAGTTCGTATTTCGGGTTGAACAGCACCCGGCGGCCCCGGCTCATCGAGATCCGGCCCGATGCGATCAGCTTGCGCCCCGGTTCTATGCCCACGATGGAACGCCTGCCGAGCCACACCACGTCCAGCGCGGCGGAGCCGTCGAACAGCTCGGCCTCCAGGGCCGGGACTCCGGCACGCGGGCGCAGGGTGACCGTGCGCAAGGTACCAGTTACGGTGACGATCTGCCGGTCGTGACAGTCGCCGATCTTCGTACAGCCCGCTGTCTCGGCGTCTTCGCGCAGCTCCTCGGACTCCAGGTCCTCCTGCGACGAGGAGAGCCGGTCGAGCATGCGCCGGAACCGGCCGGCCGGCTTTTCGGAACGAGGAACAGCAGTCATATCTGAAGCGTACCGGGGACCGCCGACAGGGCTGTAAGCCCGCTCACTTCTCGAACCGGTAGCCCATCCCCGGCTCCGTCACGAAGTGTTTCGGCTGCGACGGGTCCGCTTCCAGCTTCCGCCGCAGCTGCGCCATGTACACCCGCAGATAGTTGGTCTCGGTGCCGTACGACGGTCCCCAGACCTCCTGCAGCAGCTGCTTCTGGCTGACCAGCCGGCCGGTGTTGCGGACCAGCACCTCCAGCAAGTGCCACTCGGTCGGGGTGAGCCGGACGTCCTTGCCGCCTCGGTTGACCTTCTTGGCGGCGAGATCGACGGTGAAGCCCTCGGTCTCGACGGTCGTCAGGTCGTCCTCGCCCGGCCCGACCGGCTCGGCCCGGCGGACCGCGGCCCGCAGCCGGGCCAGCAGCTCGTCCATGCCGAACGGCTTGGTCACGTAGTCGTCGGCGCCCGCGTCCAGCGCCTCGACCTTCTCGTCGGAGGAGTGGCGGGCGGAGAGGACCAGGATCGGCACCCGGGTCCAGCCGCGCAGGCCCTTGATCACCTCGACGCCGTCCATGTCGGGCAGGCCCAGGTCGAGGACGACCACGTCGGGGTGGCGGGAGGCGGCGAGTTCGAGTGCGGTCCTGCCGTCGGCGGCGGCGTCGACCTCGTACTTGCGCGCCTTGAGGTTGATCACGAGGGCGCGCACGATCTGCGGCTCGTCGTCGACCACGAGCACCCGGGTCATAGGGCCTGCCTTTCCGGTTCTGCGATGCCTGCTGCCCCGCCAGGGGGTTCTGCGATACCCGGTCCGCCGGGGGTCTCCGCGGCGCCCGCCCCCGCGGGGACGGCCTCGGGGTGCGATCGGGCCGCGCGGAGGCTGAGCACCATGGTGAGCCCGCCGCCCGGCGTGTCCTCGGCGTTGAGGGTGCCGTCCATGGCCTCGGCGAAGCCCCGGGCGACGGCGAGGCCGAGCCCGACACCGGCACCGCGCGGAGCGTCACCGTACCGCTGGAAGGGCGCGAAGATCCGGTCCTTGGCCTCGTCCGGCACGCCCGGGCCCCGGTCCACCACGCGCACCTCCACCCGGTCGGCGATGGCGCTCGCCGAGACCAGGACGCGCTTGCCGGGCGGGCTGTACTTGACGGCGTTCTCCACCAGGTTGGCCACCGAACGCTCCAGCAGCCCGGGGTCCACGCCGACCATCGGCAGCGTCTCGGGCACGTCCAGCTCGACGCTGCCCTCGGGCACGCCGCCGAGAGCCATCGGTACGACCTCGTCGACGTCGATCTCGCGGATCAGCGGCGTGACCGTACCGGTCTGCAGGCGGGACATGTCCAGGAGGTTGCCCACGAGGTGGTCGAGCCGGTCGGCGCCCTCCTCGATGCCCTTCAGCAGCTCCGCCTGGTCCTCCTCGGACCAGGCCACGTCGTCGGAGCGCAGGGACGACACGGCGGCCTTGATGCCGGCCAGCGGGGTGCGCAGGTCGTGACTGACGGCGGCCAGCAGGGCGGTGCGGATGCGGTTGCCCTCGGCGAGCGCACGGGCCCGGTCGGCCTCCTCCCGCAGCCGCCTGCGGTCGAGCACGACGGCGGCCTGGGCGGCGAACGCGGCGAGCACCCGGCGGTCCGCCGCGGGCAGCACCCGGCCGGTGAGCGCGAGCGCCATGTGGTCGCCGACGGGCATGTCGACGTCGGCGTCCTCGGGGCGCTCCAGCGGCGGCCCGAAGCCGGCGCGGCCCGCGCAGGTCCAGGGCGCGACGTCGCTCGCGCGTTCCAGCAGGGCGGCCGACTCCATGGCGAAGGTCTCGCGGACCCGCTCCAGCAGCTCCTCCAGGCCGGTCTCGCCGCGCAGCACGTTCCCGGCGAGGAAGGAGAGGATCTCGGACTCGGCGCGCAGCCGGGCGGCCTGGTGGGTGCGCCGGGCGGCGAGGTCGACCACCGAGGCGACCGACATGCCGACCCCGAAGAAGATCGCGATGGCGACCATGTTCTTGGGGTCGGCGATCGTCAGCCGGTGCAGCGGCGGGGTGTAGAAGTAGTTCAGCAGCAGCGAGCCGAAGGCCGCCGAGGCCAGCGCGGGCAGCAGGCCGCCGAGCAGGGCCGCGGCGACGGTGACGGCCAGGAACAGCAGCATGTCGTTGGCGAGGCCGAGGTCGACGGTGTTCAGCAGCACCGCGAGGATCGCGGGGCCGGCCAGGCCGACCGCCCAGCCGGAGACGATCCGGGCCCGCCCGAGCCGGGCGCCACGGGCCACGGGCAGTCCGCGGCCCTTGGCGACCTCCTCGTGGGTGACGATGTGCACGTCCAGGTCGGGGCCGGAGTCCCGGGCCACCGTGGCGCCGACGCCGGGCCCGAAGACGTACTGCCAGGCCTTGCGGCGCGAGGAGCCGAGCACGATCTGGGTGGCGTTCACCCCGCGTGCGAAGTCGAGCAGGGCCGCCGGGATGTCGTCGCCGACGACATGGTGGAAGGTGCCGCCGAGGTCCTCGACGAGGGTGCGCTGGACGGCCAGTTCCTTCGGGGAGGCCGAGGTCAGCCCGTCGCTGCGGGCGATGTACACGGCGAGGACCTCGCCGCCGGCGCCCTTCTCGGCGAGCCGGGCGGCCCGGCGGATGAGGGTGCGCCCCTCGGGGCCGCCGGTCAGGCCCACCACGATCCGCTCCCGCGAGCCCCATATCTTCGAGACCCGGTGTTCGCTGCGGTACTCGTTCAGGTATTCGTCGACCCGGTCGGCCACCCACAGCAGCGCCAGCTCGCGCAGGGCGGTGAGGTTGCCGGGCCGGAAGTAGTTGGACAGGGCCGCGTCGACCTTGTCCGGCTGGTAGATGTTGCCGTGCGCCATGCGGCGGCGCAGGGCCTGCGGGGACATGTCGACCAGCTCGATCTGGTCGGCCCGGCGGACGATCTCGTCGGGGACGGTCTCGCGCTGGCGCACCCCGGTGATCGACTCCACGACGTCGCCGAGTGACTCCAGGTGCTGGATGTTGACGGTGGAGACGACGTCGATGCCGGCCGCCAGCAGTTCCTCGACGTCCTGCCAGCGCTTGGCGTTGCGGGAGCCGGGGACGTTGGTGTGGGCCAGCTCGTCCACGAGGGCGACGGCGGGGGCGCGGCGCAGGACGGCGTCCACGTCCATCTCGCCGAAGGCGGCGCCCCGGTACACCAGCTCTCTGCGCGGCACCTGCTCCAGGCCGTGCAGCATCACCTCGGTGCGCGGCCGGGCATGATGCTCCACGAACCCGACCACGCAGTCGGTGCCCCGCTCGATACGGCGGTGCGCCTCGGCGAGCATGGCGTACGTCTTGCCCACGCCCGGTGCCGCACCGAGGTAGATCCGAAGCTTGCCACGTGCCATGGTCCCTATTGTCTTCCCGTGCCTGCTGCCTACGCAGCGTCGACCTTACGGCCAACAATCACGGCAAACGGGACAGGGGGGCGGGCAGCGGGCAACTTTGACGCAACCCTGATGAGCCGCCCGGTGAACAGGTGCTCAGTGCTCGATGATCTCCCCGTCGCGCAGCTCCAGCACCCGGTCGGCCAGGTCCAGCAGGGTCGCGTCGTGGGTGGCGACCAGGGCGGTGACCTGCTCGCTGTGGACGACGGCCCGCAACAGCTCCATCACGGCGTGCCCCGTCTCGGCGTCGAGCTGGCCGGTGGGCTCGTCGGCGACGAGCAGGGCCGGCCGGTTGGCGAGCGCGCGGGCGATGGCGACCCGCTGCTGCTGGCCGCCGGACAGCTCGCCGGGGCGCTGGGCCGCGTGCCCGGCGAGCCCCACGAGGGCGAGCAGCAGCTCGACCCGCTCCTCGCGCTCACGCGGGTCGGCGCGGCGCAGCCGCAGCGGTACGCCGACGTTCTCGGCGGCGCTGAGGATCGGGATGAGCCCGAAGGACTGGAAGACGAAGCCGATCCGGTCCCGGCGCAGCCGCAGCAGCTCGCTCTCGCCGAGCTGCGCGAGATCCCGCCCTTCGACCTCGACACGCCCCTGATCGGGCATGTCCAGCCCGCCGACGATGTTCAGCAGCGTGGTCTTGCCGGAGCCGGAGCGCCCTTTCAGGGCGACGAGTTCACCGCGCGGCACCTCGAAGGACACCCCGCGCAGGGCATGCACGGCGGCGGCGCCCCGCCCGTAGGACTTGTGCACGTCCGCGACCCGCACCATGGTGTCGGTGACCACCTGTGTCATGTCCGCCTCCCCCATCGACCGGGCGCCAGTATCACCGGTCAGGACAGCGCCCCGAAAGGGGCGCCCCCGCAAAAACGGGCCGCACCCTCAAGGGGCACGGCCCGTGTGTCGCGGCTGAAGCCGTCAGCGGACTTCCGTGATCTCCGGACCCCGCTGCAACTGCCCCATCCCCCCGGAGAAGCGCGAGCCCTCCTCCTGCTGAACCCCTTCGGGGACCATCTGCGCGTCGTTGGGCAGCTTGAGGACGATCGGGTCGCGCGGAGCCATCGGGCCCTCGCCGCGGACCACGACCGTGTCCCGGAAGATCTGCTCCAGCAGCCCGGCGGCCTGCGGCTGCACCGCGCCCTGGCCGGAGATCACACCGCGCAGGAACCAGCGCGGGCCGTCCACGCCGACGAACCGTACGACCTGGAAGCCGCCGGTGCCGTCCGGCAGCTGCACCGGCACCTGGGCGCGCAGCTCCCAGCCGAGCGGGCCCTCGACCTCGTCGACGATGCCACCCTGCTGGGTGATGCCGGACGCGATCTCCTCGCGGACCTCGCCCCAGATGCCCTCACGCTTGGGCGCGGCGAACGCCTGCAGCTGGATGGCGCTGTCCCGCAGCACGACGGTCGCGGCGACGATGGCGTCACCGGCGACCTCGACCCGCAGTTCCATGCCGTCGACGCCCGGCACGAACAGACCGCCGAGGTCCACGCGGCCCTCGGCCGGGTCGCGCACCTCGTGGCTGTCCCACGGCCCGTCGGGCCGCGGCTCGGGCTCCAGCCGGACGCGCTCACGCCCGGCCTCCTCCTCGTCCGCCTCGGTGTCGACGCTGTCGACGACCTGCTCGGCCTCGCCGGCCGCGTCCTCGGCGGCACCCTTCTTCTTGCGACGTCCGAACACGTCACTGTCCTTCCCGGTCGGATACGACCGAAGCGTATCGATTCCCACCCGTCGGACCGCCCTCGGCGGCCTGACCGCTTGTGCCGCTCTCGCCGCCCACCGCGGCATGGCCACCGGTGGACCCGAAGCCCCCTTCGGCCCGCGCCGAGCCGGGAAGTTCCGCGACCTCCTGGAAGCGGACCCTCTCGACCTGCTGGACGACCAGTTGGGCAATCCGGTCGAAGCGCTCGAACCGCACGCTCTCGCGCGGGTCGAGATTCACCACGATCACCTTGATCTCCCCACGGTACCCGGCATCAACCGTCCCCGGGGCATTCACGAGGGCGACACCGCAGCGGGCGGCGAGGCCGGAACGCGGATGCACGAAGGCCGCGTACCCGTCCGGGAGGGCGATCGACACCCCCGTGGGCAGTACGGCCCGCTCACCGGGCTTCAGCTCGCACGCCTCGGTGGTGCGCAGATCGGCTCCGGCGTCCCCGGGGTGCTCGTACTCCGGAAGCGGTACGTCGGGGTCGACGCGCCGGATCAGTACGTCGAGGGGGCTACGGCTCACGGGTTCACCTCGAAGGCACGGGTGCGCCGGATCTGGTCCGGGTCACTCATGGCCGCCTGGATCTCCTCCCTGCGGCCGTGGTCGATGAAGTGGTCCACCTTCACCTCGATGAAGAGGGCGTCGGCGCGGACGGCGACCGGACCGTCGGGGCCGCCGATGCGCCCGGTGGCGGTGGAGTAGATCTTCCGCCCGGCGACGGCGGTGACCTCGGCCTCCAGGTACAGCGTGGTGCCGACGGGCACGGGCCGCACGAAGTCCGTCTCCAGGCGTCCGGTGACGGCGATGGTCCGCAGCAGCCAGTTGAGCGAGCCCAGGGTCTCGTCCAGGGCCGTGGCGAGCACTCCGCCGTGCGCGAGGCCCGGGGCGCCCTGGTGGGCGGGCTGCACGGTGAACTCGGCGGTCAGCGAGACGCCCTCGCCGGCACGGGCCTCCAGGTGCAGTCCGTGCGACTGTCCGGGGCCACACCCGAAACAGTGTTCGTAGTGGGCACCCAGAAGCTCCCCGGGCGCGGGCGCGTCGGGGTGCCGTACCGGTTTCACCGCGTCGGCGGGGGGCTGAAGAGCTGCGGAACTACCACTCACAGCCGCAGACCTTACCCGCCCACCCGTCACCCATCACCGCCCCGCCTGGCAGCGCTTCGAACCGGACCGCCCCTGATGGCTGCCCTCTGCGGATCCCGTGCCAAGCTTGGCCCCATGCAGCCCTCCACCGCCCCCTACGAAGAACGCCTCACCGCCCCCCGCTCGTGGTGGCTGATCAGCTTCCTGGCGGGTGTCTCGTGCGCCCTGATCCTGCTCCCGTTCGGCACCCTGCCGCTGCTCGGCGGGCTGGTCGGCGGTACGGCCGCCGCGGCGGTGGTGGCCAGCGCGTACGGCTCGCCGCGCATCCGGGTCGTGGGCGACAGCCTGATCGCGGGCGAGGCGAAGATCCCGGTGTCGGCGCTGGGCACGGCGGAGGTCATGGACGCGGAGGAGGCCCGCGCCTGGCGGACGTACAAGGCCGACACCCGCGCCTTCCTGCTGCTGCGCGCCTACATCCCCACGGCGCTGCGCGTGGAGGTCACGGACCCGCAGGACCCGACGCCGTACCTGTACCTGTCGACGCGGGAGCCGGAGAAGCTGGCAGCGGCGATCGAGGCGGCGCGGACGGCGGACGCCTAGATCTCGTCTAGAGCTCGTCGGGCAGATCGCCCAGTCTCAGCGGTTCCGCCGGCTTCTCCAGCGGCGGCAGCTCGGGCAGCTCGTCCCAGGGCACCTGGATCTTGCGCAGATCCGCCCGGATGCGGGCCGCGAGTTTCTTGGTGTCCCGGCGATTCATGACGGCCCCGACCGCGGCGCCGACCATGAACGGCATCAGGTTGGGCAGGTCGCGGACCATCCGCTTCATGATCTGCTGGCGCAGTTCGCGCTTCATCCGGCCGCCGAGGGCCGTGTCGTACGTCGACGGCTTCATCACGTCGATCCCGCGCTCCCCCGACCAGGAGGACAGATACGCGGTGCTGCGGGCCTTGACGTTGCCCGGCGGGCGGACGCCGTAGACCTCGTGCAGTTCGGCGATGAGCTTCAGCTCGATCGCGGCGACGCCGGTGATCTCCGCGGCCAGCTCGGTCGGCATGGCGGGCGGCACCGGCAGCATCGCCGCCGCCCCGATCCCGGCACCGACGGTCGAGGTGCCGGCCGCGGCGCCCGCCACCAGCTTGTCGGCGAGTTCCTCGGGCCCGAGGCCGGGGAACTGCCCGCGCAGGGTCGCGAGGTCGCGTACGGGGATACGCGGGGCGATCTCGATGATCCGGTCCGCGAGGTAGGCCAGCCCCGCGCGGGCCCGGCTGCCGCCCCTGCGGGCGCCTTCCCGGGCCAGGTCCCGGGCCTTGTCGCGGATCACCACTGCCCGGCGCCGCGCGACGGGCGCGGGGTGCCGTACCGGCGCCGGCAGGTCAGGCCGGTCTGCCGCCGGTCCGAGCGAGGCTCCCGCTCCGGGTGAGCCCCGCTCGTCGTCACGCGCGCCGTGCGGGCCGTCGATCGGCCCTTGGTCCGCTTTCCGTAGGGGGAAGCGGCGCTTCCGGG
Organism: Streptomyces sp. NPDC046727; assembly: GCF_040645635.1. Lineage (NCBI taxonomy): Bacteria > Bacillati > Actinomycetota > Actinomycetes > Kitasatosporales > Streptomycetaceae > Streptomyces > Streptomyces sp. NPDC046727. The sequence continues at coordinate 72,879 of NZ_JBEYYR010000003.1, read as the reverse complement.
GAGAGGTCGAGCCAGTCACGGCCGACCCCTCCTCAGTCGCAGTCGCGGCAGATCGGCTGACCGTTCTTCTCCCGGGCCAGCTGGCTGCGGTGGTGCACCAGGAAGCAGCTCATGCACGTGAACTCGTCCTGCTGCTTCGGCAGCACCCGGACGGCCAGCTCCTCGTTCGAGAGGTCCGCACCGGGCAGTTCCAGGCCTTCGGCGGCCTCGAACTCGTCGACGTCCACCGACGAGGTGGACTTGTCGTTCCGCCTGGCCTTCAGCTCTTCGAGGCTGTCCGAGTCGACGTCGTCGTCGGTCTTGCGTGGAGTGTCGTAATCGGTTGCCATATCGCTCTCCCCCTCTGGGTGTCTGCGGTGTCTCCAGCGCACGTAACGCGTGAGAGGCCGGACTTGTGCCCGACCTGAGGCGGAGATTTTGCCTCACATCAAGGTCTGTTACTCAATCGACACCCAACCCGACCCCTCAAGAGTGATCGGCTTGGATGGCGGTGAGGACCGTACACGGTTCGAATGCCGCACCTCAAAGGCGCCTCACCGTGTACTTCCCGTGATCAAGAGCCCTGAAAACCAGGACTTTCCCGGCTTTCCACCTTCTGTCATGATCACCGTGCGTACATGGCCGGAAATCCGCCCATGTGATCGATCACACAGGAACAAGCCCATCCGGCGGTAGAAAAATTCCGCGTACAGCGAACAGGGTCCGCGTGTGTCGGATTCTGGTCACAGCGGCAGGGTGACACGCATCACCAGACCACCGCCCTCCCGGGGCTGGGCCAGGATGTGACCGCCGTGTGCCCGGGCCACGGACCGGACGATGGACAGGCCGAGGCCCACTCCCTTGTCGCTGCCGGTGCGCTCGGTGCGGAGCCGCCGGAACGGCTCGAAGAGGTTGTCGATCTCGTACGCCGGCACCACCGGTCCGGTGTTCGACACGGTCAGCACCGCCTGCCCGTGCTGGACCTCGGTGTCCACCTCGACCCAGCCCTCCTCGGCCACGTTGTACCGCACCGCGTTCTGCACCAGGTTCAGCGCGATCCGCTCCAGCAGCACGCCGTTGCCCTGCACCACGGCCGGCTTGCGCGTGCCGCGGATGGTCACGCCCTTGGCCTCCGCCTCGGCGTGCACCTGGTCGACGGCCTGCGTGGCGACCTCGGCCAGGTCGACCGGCCCCCGCTCGACGATCTGGTTGTCACTGCGGGCGAGCAGCAGCAACCCCTCGACCAGCTGTTCGCTGCGCTCGTTGGTGGCGAGCAGGGTCTTGCCGAGCTGCTGCAGTTCCACCGGCGCGTTCGGATCCGACAGATGCACTTCGAGGAGCGTGCGGTTGATCGCGAGCGGGGTGCGCAGCTCGTGCGAGGCGTTGCCCACGAAGCGCTGCTGGGCGGTGAAGGCCCGCTGCAGGCGCTCCAGCATGTCGTCGAAGGTGTCCGCCAGCTCCTTCAGCTCGTCGTCCGGGCCGTCCAGCTCGATCCGGCGGGACAGGTCCGAGCCGGCCACCTGACGGGCGGTGCGGGTGATCCGGCCGAGCGGGGACAGCACGCGGCCGGCCATCGCGTAGCCGAACGCGAAGGCGATCACGGCGAGGCCCAGCAGGGCCAGCAGGGAGCGGCTGAGCAGGTCGTCCAGGGCCGCCTGGCGCTGCTGGTCCACGCAGTGGGCGATGACGGCGTTGAAGTCCGACAGCGGCACCGGGTTGGAGTTGAACGCGGTGATCGCGGGACAGTTGTCGCTGGTGACCTTGATGTTCGTGCCGCTGACGATCTTGAACAGCGGCTGGTTGCCGGTGCTGATCGCCTGGGCGGCGAGCAGGTAGATGATCGACAGCAGCAGGATGCCGGCGATCAGGAACATGCCGCCGTACAGCAGCGTCAGCCGTATGCGGATGGTCGGGCGCAGCCACGGGAAGGGGGGCTGCGGCCTCCTGGGGTCCCAGGTGGGCTTCGGTGGCGCCTGGGGCGGCGCGGGTGTCGCGGCCACGGGGATCAGATCCGGTAGCCGGAGCCGGGCACGGTGACGATGACCGGCGGCTCGCCCAGCTTGCGGCGCAGCGTCATCACCGTCACGCGCACCACGTTGGTGAACGGGTCGGTGTTCTCGTCCCAGGCCTTCTCCAGCAGCTGCTCGGCCGAGACGACCGCGCCCTCGCTGCGCATCAGCACCTCCAGCACCGCGAACTCCTTGGGTGCCAGCTGCACCTCCTTGCCGTCGCGGAAGACCTCGCGGCGGTTGGGGTCGAGCTTGATGCCGGCGCGCTCCAGGACCGGCGGCAGCGGCACGCTCGTCCGCCGTCCGAGGGCGCGCACGCGCGCGATCAGCTCACTGAACGCGAACGGCTTGGGCAGGTAGTCGTCGGCGCCGATCTCCAGGCCCTCGACACGGTCGCTGACGTCGCCGGACGCGGTGAGCATCAGCACGCGCGTGGGCATGCCCAGCTCGACGATCCTGCGGCAGACGTCGTCGCCGTGCACGAGCGGGAGGTCGCGGTCGAGGACGACCACGTCGTAGTCGTTGACGCCGATGCGCTCCAGGGCGGCCGCACCGTCGTACACGACGTCGACGGCCATGGCCTCCCGGCGCAGTCCGGTGGCCACCGCATCGGCGAGCAGTTGCTCGTCCTCGACGACGAGTACGCGCACGTCGCTTGTCCTTCCTGTGTCCGCCCGCGTACGCGCCGTGGGCGCGCGCGGGCAGGGGGCCTGTGTGGGGTGTGACCCCCATCCTGCCCTTTTCGGCCATAAGTCGGCTGTAAGGCGAGGTCAGGACCGCAGGGACGGGGATCCCCGGGCGGGAATACGAGAATTTCTCCTCCTGTTGAGGTTTCCACGGAAGGGTGCGGGGGGAGGACGGCTTTACACCCCGCGATCACGCTCTGCATGTGCCGCAGCACCATGCGGTACTCCGCCATCCGCTCCGCAGAGCGGGCGTGGGCGTCCGGCACCGTCGCCGCCCAGCAGGGCAGCGCTGGGCACCCGCGAGAGACGTGATCGCCCCTTCCATACGGCACACCCCCGTGCCACCGACCCACGACCCAGGACGAGGGGGCGCAGCATGGACGCTTTCACCGCAGGACTTCTGCAGCGCATAAGGGCGACCGAGTCCGACCTGTCGCGGGCTCGTGACGAGGGCGACGACTTCCTCGCCGAGGTGGAGCAGGCAGAGCTCGACGACCTGCGACGCCTCGCCGCCGAACACGGTGTGGAGGTCGGCGCGTCACGCGTCTGATCGGCCCGACAGCGCAAGAGGGGACCCCGGCGAATCCAGCGCCGGGGTCCCTTTGCGTGCGGCTGCCGGTGACCCGGTCAGTCGTGCCAGGCCCCGAAGTCCTCCAGCAGCCGCTGGAGGGGCTCGAACACGCCCGGCGTACCCGCGACGGTCAGATCCCGCGACGGACGCTCACCGGGCCGTCCACCGACCAGGGCGCCCGCCTCCCGGGCGATCAGGTCCCCCGCCGCGAAGTCCCACGCGTTCAGACCGCGCTCGTAGTACCCGTCGAGCCGGCCGCAGGCCACGTCGCACAGGTCGACCGCCGCCGAGCCGCCGCGCCGGATGTCCCTCAGCAGCGGGATGAGCCGGCCGGCGATCTCGGCCTGGTGGGCGCGGACCTCGGTGACGTAGTTGAAGCCGGTGGAGACCAGCGCCTGGTCCAGCGGGGGCGCCGGCCGGCAGGCGAGCGCCCGCTCGCCCTCCCACGCGCCGGTGGCCCAGGCGCCGCCGCCGCGCACGGCGTGGTAGGTCTCGCCACGCATCGGCGCCGCGACGACCCCGACGACGGTCTCGCCGTCCCGCTCGGCCGCGATGGAGACCGACCAGGTCGGCAGGCCGTACAGGTAGTTGACGGTGCCGTCCAGCGGGTCGATCACCCAGCGGATGCCGCTCGTGCCCTCGACGGAGGCCCCCTCCTCGCCGAGGAAGCCGTCGTCGGGGCGCTGCCCGGAGATCAGATCGGTGATCAGCTTCTCCGCCGCGATGTCCATCTCGGTGACGACGTCGATGGGGCTGGACTTGGTCTTCGCCACGGCCAGGTCGGCCGGGCGGCCGTCCCGGAGCAGCTCGCCGGCGCGGCGGGCGGCCTCCTGGGCCAGGGCGAGCAGGTCCCGGTGCAGGGCGTCGGTCACGGGTCTCCTCACGCGTAGGGGCTGTCGGCGCCCGCGGCGGCCGGGCGGGGGGCACGGGCCGGGCAGCAGCCGACCGGGCAGAGCTGGTGGCTCGGGCCGAGGGCGCCCAGGGCGCACGGCGTGACCTCCCGCCCGCTCTCGACGGCGGCGCGCTCCAGGATCAGCTCCCGGACGGCCGCGGCGAACCGGGGGTCGGCGCCCACGGTGGCCGAGCGGCGCACCGGCAGGCCCAGCTCCTCGGCCTTGGCCTTCGCCTCGGTGTCGAGGTCGTAGAGGACCTCCATGTGGTCGGAGACGAAGCCGATGGGGGCCATGACCACGGCCGGGACGCCGGCGGCGTGCCGCTCCTCCAGGTGGTCGCAGATGTCGGGCTCCAGCCACGGGATGTGCGGGGCGCCGGAGCGGGACTGGTAGACGAGCCGCCAGGGGTGGTCGATCCCGGTCCGCTCGCGGACGGCGTCGGCGATCAGCTGGGCCACGTCCAGGTGCTGCTCGACGTAGGCACCGCCCTCGCCGTGGACCTCGACGGGGCCGGAGGTGTCGGCGGCGGAGGTCGGGATGGAGTGGGTGGTGAAGGCGATGTGGGCGCCCGCGCGGACGTCCTCGGGGAGGTCGGCGAGGGAGCGCAGCACACCGTCGATCATGGGTTCGACGAAGCCGGGGTGGTTGAAGTAGTGCCGCAGCTTGTCGATCTTCGGCAGCTCCAGGCCCTCGGCCTCCAGGGCGGCCAGCGCGTCGGCGAGGTTCTCGCGGTACTGCCGGCAGCCCGAGTACGAGGCGTAGGCGCTGGTGGCGAGGACCAGGATGCGGCGGCGGCCGTCGGCGACCATCTCGCGCAGGGTGTCCGTCAGGTACGGCGCCCAGTTGCGGTTGCCCCAGTAGACCGGCAGGTCCAGGCCGTGTTCGGCGAAGTCCTTGCGCAGGGCGTCCAGCAGGGCGCGGTTCTGGTCGTTGATGGGGCTGACCCCGCCGAAGAGGAAGTAGTGCTGCCCGACTTCCTTGAGGCGTTCCTTCGGGATGCCGCGCCCGCGCGTGACGTTCTCCAGGAACGGGACCACGTCGTCCGGGCCTTCGGGGCCACCGAAGGAGAGCAGGAGCAGGGCGTCGTACGGGGTGGCATCGAGCGCGTCTGGCATGGGTCGATCCTCCCACCCGGCACTGACAGCGAGGAAACAGCGGGGTGAAGAGTCGGGTTGGAGCGGTTTGCCGGGATATGTTCCCGCCGAACAAACCGAGAGACTTAGGGTGACCTAACCCGTAAGCTGTTGTCCCCTGCTTCACGCCTTACGGAGACCCGCGTGCCCAGCCCCTACAGAGCCCTGTTCGCCGAGCCCGGCACCAAGGCCTTCTCCGCCGCGGGATTCCTCGGCCGGATGCCGCTGTCGATGATGGGCATCGGCGTGGTCACGATGATCTCCCAGCTCACCGGGCGGTACGGCCTCGCGGGCGCCCTGTCGGCCACCATGGCGCTGGCCGCCGCCGCGCTCGGGCCCCGGATATCCCGGCTGGTCGACCAGCACGGGCAGCGCCGGGTGCTGCGCCCCGCGTCCCTGGTGGCCCTGACCGCGGCGGCCGGGCTGCTGATCGCCGCCCACTTCCGCTGGCCGGACTGGGTGCTGTTCGTGTGCGCGGCCGGGATCGGCTCGGTGCCGAGTCTCGGCGCGATGATCCGGGCCCGCTGGGCGGCGCTGTACCGGGGCACGCCCAAGCTGCACACCGCCTACTCGTTCGAGTCGGTCGTGGACGAGGTCTGCTTCATCTTCGGGCCGATCATCTCCATCGGCCTGTCCACCGCCTGGTTCCCGGAGGCGGGCCCCCTGCTGGCCGCCTGCTTCCTGGCGGCCGGCGTCTTCTGGCTGACCGCCCAGCGCGCCACCGAGCCGGAGCCGCACCCGCGCGCGCGGCACGGCGGCGGCAGCGCGCTGCGCTCGACAGGGCTCCAGGTGCTGGTGGCGACCTTCGCGGCGACCGGCGCGATCTTCGGAGCCGTGGACGTGGTCACCGTCGCCTTCGCCGACGAGCGCGGCCACAAGGGCGCCGCGAGCGTGGTCCTGGCGCTGTACGCGGCCGGTTCCTGTGTCGCGGGCGTGATCTTCGGGCTGCTGCGCTTCGGCGGGGCGCCGGAACGCCGCTGGCTGCTGGGCGTGGCGGCGATGGCCGTGAGTATGATCCCCCTCCTACTGGTCGGAAACTTGCTGCTTCTGGCCGTGGCGCTGTTCGTTGCGGGGCTGTCCATCGCGCCGACGATGATCACGACGATGTCCCTCATCGAAGAGCACGTACCTCGCGCGCAGCTCACCGAGGGCATGACCTGGGTGAGCACCGGCCTCGCGGTCGGTGTCGCGCTCGGCTCGTCGGCGGCCGGCTGGGTGATCGACGCAGCCGGGGCGCGGGCCGGGTACGGGGTTCCGGCGGTGTCCGGGGCCGTCGCGGTCGCGGTCGGTTTCCTGGGGTACCGCCGGCTGCGCAGGCCGGCCGCGGGTCGGGGAGGCACCGTTGAGCAGCACAGCGAGCGGGAAGAACGGCACCTGGCGTAACTGGGGCGGCAATGTCTCGGCCCGGCCCGCGCGGCAGGTCGCACCTGCCTCGGTGGAGGAGCTGGCCGCGGCCGTGCGCCGGGCCCGGGAGGACGGCCTGAAGGTGAAGGCCGTCGGGACCGGGCACTCCTTCACCTCGATCGCCGCCACCGACGGTGTGTTGATACGCCCTCAACTGTTGACCGGCATACGCGACATTGACCGGGAGTCCATGACGGTCACGGTGGAGGCGGGCACCCCACTCAAGAGACTCAATGCCGCTCTCGCGCGCGAGGGTCTCTCGCTCACCAACATGGGCGACATCATGGAGCAGACCGTCTCCGGAGCCACCAGCACCGGCACGCACGGCACGGGCCGCGAGTCCGGCTCCATCGCCGCCCAGATCAGGGGACTCGAACTCGTCACGGCCGACGGCTCGGTGCTCACCTGCTCCGAGAAGGAGAACCCCGACGTCTTCGCCGCCGCCCGCATCGGCCTCGGCGCCCTGGGCATCGTCACCGCGATCACGTTCGCCGTGGAACCGCTCTTCCTGCTCACCGCGCGCGAGGAACCGATGCCCCTGGAGCGGGTCCTCGCCGAGTTCGACGAGCTGTGGGCCGAGAACGAGCACTTCGAGTTCTACTGGTTCCCGCACACCGGCAGCACCAACACCAAGCGCAACAACCGCAGCGCCGGGCCCGAGCAGCCGGTGGGGCAGCTGGCCGGCTGGTTCGAGGACGAGTTCCTCTCCAACGGAGTTTTCCAGGCGGTCCAGTGGGCGGGCCGCGCCGTCCCGGCGACGATCCCCGCGATGGCCCGGATCTCCAGCAAGGCCCTGTCCGCGCGGTCGTACACGGACATCCCCTACAAGGTCTTCACCTCGCCGCGCCGGGTGCGCTTCGTGGAGATGGAGTACGCCGTCCCGCGCGCGGCCCTGGTGGAGACGCTGCGCGAACTGCGGGCCATGGTCGACCGCTCGGGCCTGCGGGTCAGCTTCCCGGTCGAGGTGCGCACGGCCCCGGCCGACGACATCACCCTGTCCACCGCCTCCGGCCGGGACAGCGCCTACATCGCCGTGCACATGTTCCGGGGCACGCCGTACCAGGCGTACTTCACCGCCGCCGAGCGCATCCTCACCGCGCACGAGGGGCGTCCGCACTGGGGCAAGGTGCACACGCGGGACGCGGAGTACTTCGCGCGCGTGTACCCGCGGTTCGGCGAGTTCACCGCGCTGCGGGATCGTCTCGACCCGGATCGGCTGTTCCAGAACGACTACTTGCGGAGGGTTCTGGGGGCGTAGGCGTCGCGGCGGACGCGCTGGGCGCGCTGGGCGTGGGCGTCGGGGCGGCCGGGTCGCCGCTCGGCTCCTCGCCCCGGCCCTCGCTCCGGTCCTCGCTCGGCTTCGCGCTCGGGGAGCCGCCGGGCGCCGGGGGTGTTCCGGGGGTCGTACCGCCGCCGGTGGACGGCGTGGGCTCCGGGGGCGGTGTGTGCGAAGGGGCCGGTGTGTCATCGGACTTGCCGCCGGACGGGCCCCGGCCGCCGACCGCGTCGCTGACCGTCGTGCCCGTACCGCCGCTGAAGCTGCTGCCGGACACCAGCTCGTACGTGGTGATCCCGGCCATGGTGACCCCGAAGACCAGGGCGGCGGCGACCAGCGGGCCGCGCCGGCTCCTCACACGCGCGCGGTAGACGGTGCCCTCGGTGAAATCACCGGGCGCCGGGGGAACTTGATCCCTCGGCGGTTCCTTCGGCCGGGCCGTCACCGCGCCCTTCTCGCGGAGTTGCTCCCCCGTCCGCTTGAAGAAGTGCTGGAACAGCGTGCCTCCGCAGGTGGCGACGACGCTGACCACCCCGGCGCCGAGGATCGTGCCGTACACCCCGAAGTACGAAGCCAGTTTGGCCGCCACGACCGCCGCCAGGGCACTGCCCGCGACCTGGGGGACGCTCAGATCGATCCGCTTCCGACCCGTGTCGGGCGTCTCACGCATACCCGGAACTTGCCTGCCTTTCCCGTACTTGATCGACATTGCTCGACCGACTGCACGAGAAGGGGACGTACGGACGAAACCATTAGTTCCGTTTCTGGCGATTGCGTGAAGTTCGCCACGTTCATGATCGGCAAAACCGGTTGCGAAGGGCCAAGTCGCAGCCCTTGCAAGAAGTTGGGCGGCGCGCCAATCCACGCACGTGGTCCAAATGGAGTACTGTTGCGAGCCCTGGGTCCGGCCTCCCACCAGGGTGCCCGCGGCCTTGCTGGACCGCCGGGAGGGGGCTAGTTGCACAGGGTGACGGAGTTGGTCACTTAGCGTTGCGAACAGGTAACCGTGCCATAACGGCGGCCCCGGGCCCGCGCCCGACACGCCGGGCAACTCGGCAAGGTTGTGGCAGGCTGCACCCGGGCAGGCCACACTCGACTAGCGGAAGCAGCGACGCACGTGACGTCGGCAGGCACCACCCGGGAGGTCCCCATGCCCGAACTGCGTGTCGTGGCCGTCTCGAATGACGGCACACGGCTGGTGCTCAAGGCTGCCGACGCAACGGAGTACACCCTTCCGATCGACGAACGGCTGCGCGCCGCCGTGCGCGGCGACCGGCCGCGCCTCGGCCAGATCGAGATCGAGGTCGAGAGCCATCTGCGCCCGCGTGACATCCAGGCGCGTATACGCGCCGGTGCCACCGCGGAAGAGGTCGCGCAGCTCGCCGGCATCCCCGTCGACCGGGTGCGCCGCTTCGAGGGACCGGTGCTGGCCGAGCGCGCCTTCATGGCCGAGCGGGCCCGCAAGACCCCGGTCCGCCGCCCCGGCGAGAACTCCGGGCCGCTGCTCGGCGAGGCCGTGCAGGAGCGGCTGTTGCTGCGCGGCGCCGAGAAGGACACCATCCAGTGGGACTCCTGGCGCCGCGACGACGGCACCTGGGAGGTACTGCTCGTCTACCGGGTCGCGGGCGAACCGCACTCGGCGAGCTGGACGTACGACCCGCCCCGGCGGCTCGTCCAGGCCGTGGACGACGAGGCGCGCTCGCTGATCGGCGAGTCCGACGACCTCGCCGTGCCGGAGCCCAGCTTCCCGTTCGTCCCGCGCATCGCCCGGCTGCCGCGCGAGCGTTCGATGGACCGCGCCCTCGACCGGGCCGACCGGGAACGGCCCAGCCTGCCCGCGCAGTCGTCGGAGCCGGCCGAGGAGAGCACGGGCGAACGCGACTCGCTGACCAGCCTGCTGGAGGCCGTGCCGAGTTTCCGCGGTGACCTGGTGGTCCCGGAGCGTCCGGCGGAGCCCGAGGAGGAGGACACCGACGAGCCCGCCGCCGAGGAACCGCCGGCGCCCGCCGCCTCGGCCGGGTCCGCCTACGCGGACGTCCTCATGCCGCGCTCCGTCGGCAGCCACCGCGACCGGCTCATCGGCGCGACCGACCGGCAGGCCGAGGCCGACGGTGTCCGCCCCGGCCGCCGTGCCGCCGTCCCGAGCTGGGACGAGATCGTGTTCGGCACGCGCCGCAAGAAGCAGGAGTAGGTACCGGCAGGGAAGAGGGGGCACGCGTACGTGCCCCCTCTTCCCGCTGCCCCGCTACTGCGGGTCCGCCCCCACCGCCACCGGCCGGGACGGGTCCGCGGACCACTCGGACCAGGAACCGACGTACAGGGCCGCCGGAACGCCCGCCACCGCGAGCGCCAGGACCTCGTGGGCGCCGGAGACGCCCGAACCGCAGTACACGCCCACCTCGGCGTCCTCGGACACCCCCAGGGCCTTGAAGCGGTCCCTCAGCTCCGCCGCGGGCAGGAACCGGCCGTCGGGGCCCACGTTCTCCGTCGTCGGCGCGGACACCGCGCCCGGAATGTGCCCGCCGACCCGGTCGATCGGCTCCACCTCACCGCGGTACCGCTCCCCCGCGCGCGCGTCCAGCAGCACGCCCGTGCGGGCCAGGGCCGCGGCGGCGTCCGCGTCCAGCAGCCCCGCGGCCCCCGGCGCCGGCGCGAAGTCGCCCTCGGACACGGCCGGCACCTCCGTGGACAGCTCGCCCCGCCAGGACGGCAACCCGCCGTCGAGCACCCGCACATCCGGGTGACCCGTCCAGCGCAGCAGCCACCACGCGCGCGCGGCCGCCCAGCCGTGCCCGCCGTCGTACACGACGACCGGCCGGCCCGCCGACACGCCCGCGCGGCGCATCGCGGCACCGAACTCCCCGAGGTCGGGCAGCGGATGCCGGCCGTGCCCGCCGGGCGGGGAAGCCAGTTCCCGGTCCAGGTCGACGAAGACCGCGCCGGGGATGTGCCCGGCCGCGTACGCGGCCCGGCCGTCGAAGGCCGGCGCGCCCGCCGCCTTCGCCAGGCTCAGCTGCCAGCGCACGTCCAGCAGCACGGGCGGGTTGCCGCCCGTCAGCTCGGCGGCGAGTTCGGTTGCGGTGATGATGACTGTCATGGCGTCCATCCATACGCCAGGGGTGGCCGCGGCGTCCAGGTCCGGCTACTCTGCTCGGCCGGACAGGCTCGATCACGAGGCGTATGGGATCGAGCACGTGCTGTACAACCGACGGACACCCGTCGGCCCTCGTCAGGAAGCGGCGAAAGACGGCAGATCGGGCATCCTCTCGGAGATACAGCCGAGCTGCGCGGTACGGCACCGCGGAGGATGCGGGCACCGGCACGGGCGTACGCGCCAGCGGCGTGGACACCCTTCCGGGGAGCGGAAGCGACACGGCCCCCGCGAGGGGCCGGGGAGAGAGTGATCGATGACCGAGGCACGGGAGTCGGCCGGTCCGCACGCACGGCGCGTGCCCGGCACACCCTGCTGGGTGAGCCTGATGGTGCACGGGCTGGATGCCATCGAGGAGTTCTACGGCGAGCTGTTCGGCTGGGAGTTCCGGCCGGGCCCGCAGCAGCTCGGCCCCTATGTGCGGGCGCTGCTGGACGGGCGGGAGGTGGCGGGAATGGGCCAGCTGCCGCCGGACCGCCGGCTGCCGGTCGCCTGGACGCCGTACCTCGCCTCGGACGATGTGGACCGGACCGCCGACGCGGTCCGGCTGTGCGGCGGCACGGTGGCCGTCGGCCCGCTCGACGCCGCCGAGGCCGGCCGGCTGGCGATCGCCGCCGACCCCTCCGGGGCGGTGTTCGGGATCTGGCAGGGCGCCGCGCATCTCGGCACCGCGATCACCGGTGTGCCCGGCACGCCCGTCTGGAACGAACTGCTCACCTTCGAGACGGAGAGCGTCGCCAAGTTCTTCAAGAGCGTGTTCGGTTACGAGGAGGAGCCGGTGGTCTCCGCCGACTTCGACTATGTGACCCTGCGCCTGGCCGGCCGCCAGGTGGCCGGGCTGCACGGCATGGGCCACGGTCTGCCCCGGGACCGGGGCCCGCACTGGCAGACGTACTTCGAGGTCGCGGACGTCGACGCGACGCTGCGGCAGGTCACCGAGCTGGACGGCCGGGTCCTCAGGCCGGCCCACGACAGCCCGCACGGTCGGGTGGCGACGGTGGCGGACCCGGAGGGCGCCGAGTTCTCGGTGGTCCGGAGCCCGAGCTGAGGCCTCAGGCGGGCGGGACGGGCAGCACGTCCGGGGACAGGGCCGCCGCGCGGGCCGACGCGGCGGTCATCCGGCGCCGGTGGTGGCGCCGGCACAGCACCTCGTAGCCGACCTCGCCCGCGGAGTGGTTGACATCACCGACGACCACCTGGGCGCCCTCGACCACCATCTCGCCGCCTATCGTGCGCGCGTTGTGCGTGGCGCGGGCGCCGCACCAGCACAGCGCCTCCACCTGGAGCACCTCGATCCGGTCGGCCAGTTCCACCAGCCGCTGCGAGCCGGGGAACAGCTTGGAGCGGAAGTCGGTGGTGATCCCGAAGGCGAACACGTCCAGGCCGAGATCGTCCACCACGCGCGCGAGCTGGTCGATCTGCTCGGGCGCGAGGAACTGTGCCTCGTCCGCGATCACGTAGTCGGCCCGGCCGCCCTGCGAGAGATGGTCCACGAGGTACGCGTACAGGTCCTGGCCGTCCTCGACCTCCACCGCGTCGGTGACCAGGCCCAGCCGGGAGGACAGCTTGCCCTCGCCCGCCCGGTCGTCCCGGGTGAAGATCATGCCGGCCAGGCCGCGCGCGGAGCGGTTGTGCTCGATCTGCAGAGCCAGCGTCGACTTCCCGCAGTCCATCGTTCCGGAGAAGAACACCAGCTCGGGCATGAGGAGTTGAGCACCTTTCGGTGAGTGATCGGGACAGGGGGCGGGACGGGGCCGATTCAGGAGCGTACTTCGAGCAGCGGGACCAGCTGTTCCGCCGGAGTCATCGAGCCGTGGTTGCCGACCAGCGAGGACTCCTTCGGTTCGCGCTCGGAGGCGATGATCAGGACGTCGTCGTGCGCGGCGGCGACCACGTCCCCGATCCGCGGGTACACGCGCTCGTCGCATTCGCCTGGCCGCCCGAACCAGCCGGCCGCGATGGCCTCGTCCCGCGAGGCCACCCAGAACTGCTCTCCGAGCACCTCGCGCCAGACCGTCAGGACGTCGTTCTCGGCGCCCGGCACCGCGTACACGTGCCGGGCCCGGCCCTCGCCGCCCAGCAGGGCGACCCCGGCGCGCAGCTCCCAGTCCTCGTCGAAGTCGATGCGGTGCTGCTCGTCGAACGGCACGTCGACCATGCCGTGGTCGGCGGTGACGTACAGGGCGCTGCGCGGGGGCAGTTGCTCGGCGAGGCGCTGGGCGAGCCGGTCGACGTACATGAGCTGGCCGCGCCAGGTGTCGGAGGCGACGCCGTAGCGGTGTCCGGAGCCGTCCAGCTCGGCGTAGTACGTGTACACCAGCGAGCGGTCGCCGGCGGCCAGTTGCTCGGCGGCGAGGTCCATGCGCTCCTCGCCGCTCAGCCGTCCGTGGAAGCTGCCGCCGCTGAGCGCCACCTTGGTGAGCGGGGTGTGCGCGAAGGCGGGCGAGGACACCTGGGCGGCGTGCACGCCGGCCTCGTGGGCCAGCTGGAAGACGGTGGGGTACGGCTGCCAGGGGCGCGGATCCGTGTACGGCTGCCAGCGGAGCTGGTTCATCAGCTCGCCGGTGGCCGGGTTGCGCACGGTGTACCCGGGCAGGCCGTGGGCGCCGGGCGGCAGGCCGGTGCCCACGGAGGCCAGGGAGGTCGCGGTGGTCGCCGGGTAGCCGGCGGTGAGCGGGCGTCCGGTGCCGCCGCGCGAGCTGCCGAGCAGGGAGGTCAGGAAGGGAGCCTCGTCCGGGTGGGCCCGCAGCTGCTCCCAGCCGAGCCCGTCGATCAGGAAGACACAGGCCCGGTCGGCGGCGGTCAGTTCCTCGATCGTGGCGGTCAGGCCGGGGACGCCCATGCCGGCGGCCAGGGTGGGCAGCAGGTCGGCCAGGGAGCCGGTGCCGTACTCGGGCAGCGGGGCGGAGTCGAGGGCGAGGGGTTCCGGGTGGTCCCAGGCGGAGAGCTGGGACATCAGCGCGTGAGGTCCGCGGTCGCCTCCGAGATGGACTGCGCGAAGGCGAGCGCCTGGCGCACCGTCTCCGGCCCGTCCCCGGCCTCGCTGACGCGCAGGCTGAGGTCGTCCGCCGTGGAGCTGCCGGTGTAGCCGTGGTCGGCGTCGCAGTTGGGGTCGCCGCAGGCGGCGGGCTCCAGGTCGATGCGGCTGACCGCGCCCCAGCCGATGGTCAGCACGACCTCGCGGGGCGGCGTGCCCGGCGTGTACTGCTCCGGGTTCGCGACCACCCGGCTGACCACGACCGACGAGATCCGGTCGAGCTTCACGGACTCGGTGGAGGTGGTGGCGTACGGCGTCGGGGAGGTGCTGTCGGCGGCCTGCTCGTCGGTGTGGCTGACGATGAAGCGGTTGCCGGTGAGGACCAGCACCGTAACGTGCCGGCGCACCTCGTTCTGGTCGAACGTGGTCTCCTGGTGGACCAGGTACGACCGGATGGGCTCGCCGCCCACAGCGGCCTCCACCGCCTCGGCCACGAGGGCCGGGTAGTAGCCGCTGCGCTCGATCGCCGCGCGCAGCCCCTGGGTCGTCGTACTGGTCTTGGCCATGGCGTCCATCCTAATCCGTGGGCGGGGGCGGTCCGGGCCAGTCGCGGGTACTCGGGGCGGGCCCGGCGCCGGGGCGCGGACGCCGTGGGACCGGCCCGGGCGCACGGAGGACGGGGTCCTGGAACAGCCGGTGTCCGGCGATCTCCACGTGGCCCCCTCCCCTGGTCAGTAGGCCGGCAGCGTGCGCGGGCCTAGGTCGTCGCGGGCGGGCGGGGGCGCGAGCCGTACGGTGGCGCCGAGGACGCTCACACCGTGCGGGGCGACGACGACCGGCTCCAGGGTGACCGCGACCACCTCCGGGTGATCGTCGACCAGCCGGGACACCCGCAGCAGCAGCTCCTCCAGCGCGGGGGTGTCGACGGGCGTGGAGCCGCGCCAGCCGAACAGCAGCGGCGCGGTGCGGATCGACCGCACCAGCGAGCTCGCCTCCCGGTCCGTGACGGGGACCAGCCGGTGGGCCATGTCCCCGAGCAGCTGCGAGGCGGCTCCGGCCAGGCCGAAGGACAGCACGGCGCCGGCCGCCGGGTCGATCACCGCGCGGACGACGGTGTCGACACCCCTCGGTGCCATCGCCTGCACCACCGGGCGCAGCTCCTCCGGCGGCCCGAACAGCTCGGTCAACTCGGCGTACGACCTCAGCAGTTGCTCCTCGTCCGCGAGGTCCAGGCGTACGCCGCCCAGGTCGGCGCGGTGCCTGAGGTGCGGGGCCGTGGCCTTGAGGGCCACCGGGTAGCCGAGGGCGCGGGCGGCTTCGGCGGCGGCGTCCGGGGTGAGCGCGGAAAGCGCCCGGCGGACGTGGATGCCGTACTTCCCGAGCAGCTCACAGGTCTCGTCGGCGGAGATGGTGAGCCCTTCCCCGCGCGCCAGCAGCCCCTCGATCAGCCGCGCGGCCCCCTTCTCGTCGATGTCGTCGTAGTCCGGCACCTTCCCGGGGTCGGCCGCCTCCCGCTGCCACTGGCCGTACTTCACGGCTTCCGACAGAGCCCGGACGGCGCGTTCGGCGGCGGGGTAGGCGGGGATGAGGTGGGTGCCCTCGGGCGGGGAGGTCCGCGCGGGGGGCTCGGCCGTGCCGGCCGCCGCCGCGGTGTCGGACGCCCTGCCGGTGGCCCACGGTGCGGTACTGGCCGCGGCCGACAGCGCCTCCGCCAGCCCCCCGAGCTCCACGTGCACCACCAGCACCGGCTTGCCCGGCACCGCGGCGGCGGCCGACCGCAGCGCCTCCGCCAGCTCCGCGTCCCCCGGCGACCCCTCGCCGATCGCGGGGATCGCCGTGACGACGACGGCGTCGTTCGTGCCGTCGGCCAGCGCGGCGGCGAGTGCCCGGTGGAAGTCCTCCGCCGTCGCCCCGGTCGTCAGGTCGACCGGCCGCGCCGGCCGCAGCCCCTCGGCGAGACACCGGTCGTACGTCAGGACGCCCAGCGACTCCGAGTTGCCGAGGATGGCCACGCGCGGCCCCGCGGGCAGCGGCTGACGCGCGAGCAGCAGCCCGGCGTCGACCAGCTCGGTGATCGTGTCGACCCGGATCACGCCGGCCTGGCGGAGCAGCGCGGAGACGGTGGCGTGCGGCAGCCGGGTGGCCCGTACCGCGTGCCCCTGGGGTGCCGCACCGGTCCCCTGGACCACCACCAGCGGCTTCGCCGCCGCCGTGCGCCGGGCGAGGCGGGTGAACTTGCGGGGGTTGCCGATGGACTCCAGGTACATGAGGACGACGTCGGTCTCGGGGTCGTCGTACCAGTACTGCAGGACGTCGTTGCCCGAGACGTCGGCGCGGTTGCCGGCGGACACGAAGGTGGACACGCCGGTGACCCCCGTGACCCCTCCCCCGCGCCGGTGCAGCCGGGACAGCAGGGCGATGCCGATGGCGCCGGACTGGGCGAACAGTCCGATGCGGCCGGGGCGGGGCGGCTCGGGGGCGAGCGAGGCGTTCAGCCGGACGTCCGGCGCGGTGTTGATGACACCGAAGGCGTTCGGGCCGATGATCCGCATGCCGTACGCGCGTGCGGCCCGGACGAGGGCCCGCTGCCGCTCGCGTCCCTCGGGCCCGCTCTCGGCGTATCCGGCGGAGAGCACGACCAGCCCCTGGACGCCGTGCTCCCCGCACTCGGCGACCACCCCGGGCACGTGCTCGGCCGGTACGGCGACGACGGCGAGGTCCACATGCCCGTCGATGTCCCGCACCGAGCGGTACGCGGGCACCCCGTCGACCTCCTTGAGGTCCTCCGGGAACGCCTTGTTGACGGCGTGCAGGCGGCCGGGGTAGCCGGCGTCGCGGATGTTGCCCAGGATGCTGCGGCCCACCCCGCCGGGGGCCCGGCCGACGCCGACGACCGCGACGGAGCCGGGCGCGAGGAGCCGCCGTACCGAACGGCCCTCGGCGCGCTGCTCCCGCGCGCGCTGCACGGCGACGGAGCGGTCGGTGGGTTCGAGGTCGAACTCCAGGCGGACGACGCCGTCCTCGAAGCTGCGCTTCTGGGTGTAGCCGGCGTCCGTGAACACCTTGATCATCTTGTTGTTGGCGGGGAGCACCTCGGCGGCGAAGCGCCGGATCCCGCGCTCGCGCGCGACGGCCGCGATGTGCTCCAGGAGGGCGGAGGCGACCCCGCGGCCCTGGTGGGCGTCCTGGACGAGGAAGGCGACCTCGGCCTCGTCGGCGGGCGCTGAGGCGGGCATGCCGTCGGCGCCGATGCGGTCATAGCGTACGGTGGCGATGAACTCGCCGCCGATCGTGGCCGCGAGTCCCACCCGGTCCACAAAGTCGTGGTGCGTGAAGCGGTGGACGTCCTTGGCGGAGAGTCGTGGGTACGGCGCGAAGAAGCGGTAGTACTTCGACTCGTCCGAGACCTGCTCGTAGAAACTGACCAGGCGGTCGGCGTCATCAACGGTGATGGGCCTGACGCGCGCGGTGCCACCGTCGCGCAGCACCACGTCCGCCTCCCAGTGGGCGGGGTACTGGTGCCGGTCCTGCCGGCCCGCCGAGGTCTGCATGGGCCCCAGAGTACGGCTCGCGTACGACAACGGCGCGGGGCAGTCTGTGGAGGACGGAGAGCCGGACCGAGGCCGCGGTCCGGTGCCACGGCGGAGCGGGACGAACGTCCCCTCCGGGCACGCTTCGCGATATGGGAAACTGGTCTAGACAACCCTGAACACCGAAGGGCAGCAACACATGGCTGAGCGCCGCGTCAACGTCGGCTGGGCCGAGGGCCTCCACGCCCGCCCCGCCTCCATCTTCGTCCGAGCCGCCACGGCCGCAGGCGTCCCGGTGACGATCGCCAAGGCCGGGGGCAACCCCGTCAACGCGGCCTCGATGCTGGCCGTCCTGGGCCTGGGCGCCCAGGGTGGCGAGGAGATCGTCCTCGCCTCCGACGCCGAGGGCGCGGACGTCGCCCTCGACCGTCTGGCCAAGCTGGTCTCCGAGGGCCTGGAGGAGCTGCCCGAGACCGTCTGAGCAGGACCGGGAAGCCGCGTCGTCCGTACCGGACGGCGCGGCTTCCGCGTTTTCCCGGCAGCCTGAATTCCCCGCGGGCACCGAACGGCTCGCGTCCCGGAATTCAGGCAGGAAAAGGGCAGCAGAAAACACCCCTCCACCGAATAACTCTTCTTTGTATACGGTGTCCGTGTTAATACCGCGGGCCCGAGATGTTTACGGCGTGTTGCGAAGTCCTCACACGCTCCGCGGCACCGGAAAAGCGCAGCCGGTGCGCGCCTGTCGCGCGCTCCGCGTGCAGCGCCGTGAGCGTCCGCGCGCGCTCCCCGTCCCCGCGCGCCACCGCGTCCACGATCGCGCCGTGCTCCGCCCAGGAGTCCCCCGGGCTCAGCGGCGCCTCCAGCACGTACATCCAGGCGATCTTGTGCCGCAGCTGGGTGAGCATCGAGGTCAGCGAGGGGCTGCCGGAGGCCTGCGCGAGCGTCTCGTGGAACCAGCCGCCCAGCGAGCGCAGATCCTCGCTGTTGCCCCTCCTGGCCCGCTCCTGGCCCAGCCGGACCAGGCCGCGCAGCACCTTCAGATGGGCCTCGGTGCGCCGCTGGGCGGCCCGGGCGGCACCCAGCGGCTCCAGCAGCATCCGCATCTCCAGCAGGTCGGCGGCCTCCTGCTCGGTCGGCTCGGCCACGCACGCGCCCGCGTGCCGGCGCGTCACCACGAAGCCCTCGGCCTCCAGGGTGCGCAGGGCCTCGCGCACGGGGACGCGCGAGACGCCGTAGCGGCGGGCCAGGACTTCCTCGGTGAGACGGCTGCCACGCTCGTAGACACCGGCGACGATGTCGTCCCGGACCGCGGTGCACACCGAGTGCGCCGGAATACGCATGACCGACCTCCGCTTTAATCCCCGTGAAACGTCGTCGACGGACGCGTGTTCCGAGACTCTATTCCAATGAGCCGGAATTTCCGACGGCAGGCCGTAATCCATGGATATTTTTTGGACAACGGGTCCGGCGGACACTGCGAAAAACGACGAAAGCCCCGGCTCGATGAGCCGGGGCTTCGGACTGCCGTGCGGGAGGCGTCAGATGTTCACGCCGTGCTGGCGGAGGTAGGCGACGGGGTCGACGTCCGAGCCGTACTCGGGGGTCGTACGCGCCTCGAAGTGGAGGTGCGGGCCGGTGACGTTGCCGGTGGCGCCGGACAGGCCGATCTGCTGGCCCGGGACGACCTTCTGGCCCACCGTGACGCCGATGGAGGACAGGTGCCCGTACTGGGTGTACATGCCGTCGGCCATCCGGATCACGATCTGGTTGCCGTAGGCGCCGCCCCAGCCCGTGGAGACGACCGTGCCGGAGCCCACCGCGTGGACGGCCGTGCCGCTGGCCGCGTGGAAGTCGACGCCGGTGTGCGAGCCGGAGGACCACAGCGAGCTGCTGGCCTGGTAGCCCGTGGAGACGTAGGAGTGCGCGATGGGCGCGACGAAGGCGTTCAACAGCTTGCGCTCGGCCTCCCGGGCGGCGCGGGCCTTGGCCTCGCGCACCTCCTGGGCCCGCTGGGCGGCTTCCTTCGCCGCGGCCGCCTCGGCCGCCTTCTCGTCGGCGGCCTGCTGCTGGGCGGCGGCCTGCGCGTCGATCTGCTCGGCGACGTCGTCGGTAGCGGCGAGGACCGGGGTGAGGCCGGTCTGCTCCGCGGGGGTCTCGGCGGCCAGCGCCGGGGAGGCGGCGAGGGTGCTGATCACACCGGTGGTGGTGAGGGCCGCGATACCGGCCGCCTGAGCGGTGGTCCGCTTGACCCGGCCGGGCTTGCGGTGCTTCCCGGTGGCGCACATGAACGCCATGAAGTGGCTGGTCCTTTCCTTCCCTCTCGCCTACCGGGTTAGCTGACGGGTTCGGAGCAGGAAGGTCTCCTACGAGCCCCCTCGCAGCCGCGCGGGCGCCCGATTCACCCCAGGGACGGTGGGTCCCCGGCTCCCCTGGCTCGCGCCGTACGGGGACTCGGCGATGGCTGTCCGGTGCCGCGGGCGCGGCGCACTGCCTGACGAACAGCCCGGACGACGCTACGGTGGCCCGCTTTCAATCCTCAAACGGATCCGGGCTTTTGTAGCGCATCCCACAGGGCAGACAGGCAACCTCCGCCCCAAAACGGGCATCTGGGGGAACGAGTGGAACAGCAGGGGCCCTGACGACCCGTAGGTCGTCAGGGCCCCTGCGCGCGTGGCACTACTCGGCCGTCACCACGGTCACTTCACCGATGCCGAGCGCCTCGACCGGCGCCTTGATCTGGGCGGCGTCGCCGACGAGGACGGTCACCAGGCGGTCCACCGGGAAGGCGTTCACGACGGCCGCGGTGGCCTCCACCGTGCCCGTGCCGGCCAGCTGCTGGTAGAGCGTCGCCTGGAAGTCGTCGGGCAGGTGCTGCTCGACCTGGTCGGCCAGCGTGCTCGCGACGGCCGCGGCGGTCTCGTACTTCAGCGGCGCCACGCCGACGAGGTTCTGCACGGCGACGTCCCGCTCGGCGTCGGTCAGGCCCTCCGTCGCGACGGTCCGCAGCACCTTCCACAGGTCGTCCAGCGCCGGGCCGGTGTTCGGGGTGTCCACGGATCCGCTGATGGCGAGCATGGCCGCGCCCGTGCCGTCCGGCGCGGACCGCAGAACCTGCCCGAAGGACCGCACGCCGTAGGTGTAGCCCTTCTCCTCGCGCAGGACGCGGTCCAGCCGGGAGGTGAGGGTGCCGCCGAGGCAGTACGTGCCGAGCACCTGGGCGGGCCACACCCGGTCGTGCCGGTCGGGTCCGATCCGGCCGATGAGCAGCTGCGTCTGGACGGCGCCGGGCCGGTCCACGATGATCACGCGCCCCGTGTCGTCGGCGGTCACCGGCGGCACCGGCCGGGGCTCGCCCGGGGTGCCCGTCCAGGCGCCCAGGGTGTCGCCGAGCAGCGCGTCCAGGTCGATGCCGGTCAGATCGCCGACGACCACCACGGTGGCCGTGGCGGGCCGGACGTGGCGGTCGCAGAAGGCGCGCACGGCCGCCGCGTCGATCTTCTCGACCGTCTCCTCGGTGCCCTGGCGCGGGCGGGACATGCGCGAGGTCGCCGGGAACAGCTCCTTGGAGAGTTCCTTTGCGGCCCGGCGGGCGGGGTTGGCCAGCTCGTGCGGGATCTCGTCCAGGCGGTTGCGGACCAGCCGCTCGACCTCGCTCTCGGCGAACGCGGGCGCGCGCAGGGCGTCGGCGAGCAGGCCGAGGCCCTTGGCGAGACGGGAGGCCGGGACCTCCAGGCTGATCCGGACGCCGGGGTGGTCGGCGTGCGCGTCGAGGGTGGCGCCGGCGCGCTCCAGCTCGGCGGCGAACTCCTCGGCGGAGTGCTTGTCGGTGCCCTCGGAGAAGGCCCGCGCCATGATCGTGGCGACGCCGTCCAGGCCGTTCGGCTCGGCGTCCAGAGGCGCGTCCAGCAGCACCTCCACGGCGACGACCTGCTGGCCGGGGCGGTGGCAGCGCAGCACGGTCAGGCCGTTGTCGAGCGCGGTCCGCTCGGGGGCCGGGAACGCCCAGGGCCTGGCCTCGCCGGGCTGCGGCTGGGGGTGGAAGTCCATGGTGGCGAGCTGGGTCACTTGGCCGTCTCCTCGTTCTCGGTCTCGTCGCGGCCCGCCTCTACGGTCGCTTCCTGCTCCGGG
Source organism: Streptomyces sp. NPDC046727 (assembly GCF_040645635.1). Classification (NCBI taxonomy): domain Bacteria; kingdom Bacillati; phylum Actinomycetota; class Actinomycetes; order Kitasatosporales; family Streptomycetaceae; genus Streptomyces; species Streptomyces sp. NPDC046727. The sequence goes on along the minus strand of NZ_JBEYYR010000003.1, from coordinate 51,142 downwards.
TCCTCGGGGACGTCGGCGTCCGGGGCCTTTTCCGGGGACTTCGGCTCGTAGACGAGGACCGCGCGGTTGTCGGGGCGCAGGTGGGCCTTGGCGACCTCCTGGACCTCCTCCGGGGTCACCGCCAGGACGCGCTGGACGGCGGTCAGGGCGAGCTGCGGGTCGCCGAACAGGACGGCGAACCGGCACAGTTCGTCGGCGCGGCCGGCGACCGTGCCGAGCCGGTCCAGCCACTCGCGCTCCAGCTGGGCCTGGGCGCGCTCCATCTCCTCGGGGGTGGGGCCCTCGGCGGCGAACCGGGCCAGCTCCTCGTCGATGGCGGCCTCGATGACGGGCACCTCGACGTCACCGGAGGCCTTCACGTCCAGCCAGCCCATGGAGGGCGCGCCGGCCAGGCGCAGCAGGCCGAAGCCGGCCGCGACGGCCGTGCGGTCCCGGCGCACCAGCCGGTTGTACAGGCGGGAGGACTCGCCGCCGCCGAGGACGGTCAGGGCCAGATCGGCCGCGTCGCACGCGCGCGTGCCGTCCTGCGGGAGCCGGTAGGCGGCCATCAGGGCGCGCGCCGGGACCTCCTCGACGACGACCTCGCGCAGCTGCTCGCCGATGACGTCCGGCAGGGAGCCCTCGCGGGGCTCGGGCTTGCCGTCGTGGGACGCGATCGACCCGAAGTACTTCTCGATCCAGGCGAGGGTCTGCTGGGGGTCGATGTCGCCGACCACGGAGAGCACCGCGTTGTTCGGCGCGTAGTAGGTGCGGAAGAACTGGCGGGCGTCCTCCAGGGTGGCCGCGTCCAGGTCCGCCATCGAGCCGATCGGCGTGTGGTGGTAGGGGTGGCCCTCCGGGTAGGAGAGGGCGGTCAGCTTCTCGAAGGCGGTGCCGTACGGCACGTTGTCGTAGCGCTGGCGGCGCTCGTTCTTGACGACGTCCCGCTGGTTCTCCATGGACTCGTCGTCCAGGGCGGCCAGCAGGGAGCCCATGCGGTCGGCCTCCAGCCAGAGGGCCAGCTCCAGCTGGTGGGTGGGCATGGTCTCGAAGTAGTTGGTGCGCTCGAAGCTGGTGGTGCCGTTCAGCGAGCCGCCGGCGCCCTGCACCAGCTCGAAGTGACCGTTGCCCTTGACCTGGGCGGAGCCCTGGAACATCAAGTGCTCGAAAAGGTGAGCCAGGCCGGTACGCCCCTTGACTTCGTGGCGGGAACCGACGTCGTACCAGAGGCAGACCGCCGCCACCGGGGTCAGGTGGTCCTCGGAGAGCACCACGCGCAGACCGTTGGCCAGCCGGTGCTCGGTCGCTGCCAGGCCCCCGGAGCCTGCCTCGGCCGTGGTCGTGTGACCCATGGGCATGTACGTCCCTTCGCGAGCGGAGGCGGTCGAAAGAAACCGCGGTTTTCCTGCCGTTCCTGCCACTGTATGCAAAGCGTGCGGGGCCTCGGCGAAGTTCCCGCGGGGCGTACGCCGAGAGCGGATCGCGTAGCCTGCGTCGGACCCGCTCCCGGACGGCCTCGCGGCTCCGGGGCGGCCGTTCCCCAGCGGCCTCGCGCCGCCGGATCGGGCCGCGCCCGACGGCCCCGCGCCGCCGGGGCGGGCCGTTCCCCGGCGCCGGCCGGGCCGCCGGGACCGGGTCGCGGCACCGCTTGTCAGTGCCTCGGTCCACAATGGTCCGCGTCAGATCCGTCAAACGCTTCAGCAAGGAGCCAGGCAGCGATGGCCCGCCGCAGCACGAAGACCCCGCCGCCCGACGATTCGTTCGAGGAGAGGATCCTCGACATCGACGTCGTGGACGAGATGCGTGGCTCCTACCTTGAGTACGCGTACTCGGTCATCTACTCGCGCGCCCTGCCGGACGCCCGTGACGGCCTCAAGCCGGTGCACCGCCGGATCGTCTACCAGATGAACGAGATGGGCCTGCGCCCCGAACGCTCGTACGTGAAGTGCGCGCGTGTCGTCGGTGAGGTCATGGGCAAGCTGCACCCGCACGGCGACGCGTCGATCTACGACGCCCTGGTGCGCATGGCGCAGCCCTTCTCCATGCGTGTGCCGCTGGTCGACGGCCACGGCAACTTCGGCTCCCTGGGCAACGACGACCCGCCGGCCGCCATGCGGTACACCGAGTGCCGGATGGCCGAGGCGACGAGCCTGATGACCGAGTCGATCGACGAGGACACGGTCGACTTCGCGCCGAACTACGACGGCCAGGAGCAGGAGCCGGTGGCCCTGCCCGCCGCCTTCCCGAACCTGCTGGTCAACGGCTCCTCGGGCATCGCGGTCGGCATGGCGACGAACATGCCGCCGCACAACCTGCGCGAGGTCGTCACCGCCGCCCGCCACCTGATCCGGTACCCGAACGCCGACCTGGACGCGCTGATGAAGCACGTCCCGGGCCCGGACCTGCCCACCGGCGGCCGGATCGTCGGCCTGGACGGCATCCGGGACGCGTACGCGACCGGTCGCGGCACCTTCAAGATGCGCGCGACCGTGTCGATCGAGACCGTCACCGCCCGCCGCAAGGGCCTGGTGGTCACCGAACTGCCGTTCACGGTCGGCCCCGAGAAGGTCATCGCGAAGATCAAGGACCTGGTCAACGCGAAGAAGGTCCAGGGCATCGCCGACGTCAAGGACCTCACCGACCGCGAGCACGGTCTGCGCCTGGTCATCGAGATCAAGAACGGCTTCGTGCCGGAGGCGATCCTGGAGCAGCTGTACAAGCTGACCCCGATGGAGGAGTCCTTCGGCATCAACAACGTCGCCCTGGTCGACGGCCAGCCGCTCACCCTGGGCCTGAAGGAGCTGCTGGAGGTCTATCTGGACCACCGCTTCGAGGTGGTCCGGCGCCGCAGCGAGTTCCGCCGCGGCAAGAAGCGCGACCGGCTGCACCTGGTCGAGGGCCTGCTGACCGCGCTCGTCGACATCGACGAGGTCATCCGGATCATCCGGTCCAGCGAGAACTCCGCGCAGGCCAAGGAGCGCCTGATGGAGCGGTACTCGCTGAGCGAGGTGCAGACGCAGTACATCCTCGACACGCCGCTGCGCCGGCTCACCAAGTACGACCGGATCGAGCTGGAGGCGGAGAAGGACAAGCTCACCGCGGAGATCGCGGAGCTGACCCGGATCCTGGAGTCGGACGCGGAGCTGCGCAAGCTGGTCTCCGCCGAACTGGCCGCCGTGGCGAAGAAGTTCGGCACCGACCGGCGCACGGTCCTGCTGGAGTCCGGGGGCGCCCCGGCGGTCGCCGTGCCGCTGCAGGTGGCCGACGACCCGTGCCGGGTGCTGCTGTCCTCGACGGGGCTGCTGGCCCGTACGGCGACCGACGAGCCGTTCCCCGAGGCGGCGGGCGCCAAGCGGGTCAAGCACGACGTGATCGTCTCGGCGGTGCCGGCGACCGCGCGCGGGGTGATCGGCGCGGTGACCTCGGCGGGCCGGCTGCTGCGGATCAACGTGGTCGACCTGCCGCAGCTGCCCGAGTCGGCGGCAGCGCCGAACCTCTCCGGAGGAGCCCCGCTGGCGGAGTTCGTCTCCCTGGAGGACGACGAGACGGTGGTCTGCCTGACCACGCTGGACGAGTCGTCCCCGGGTCTGGCGCTCGGCACCGAGCAGGGCATCGTCAAGCGCGTGGTGCCCGACTATCCGTCCAACAAGGACGAGTTGGAGGTCATCACGCTCAAGGAGGGCGACCGGATCGTCGGCGCGGTGGAGCTGCGCACCGGCGAGGAGGACCTGGTGTTCATCACGGACGACGCGCAGCTGCTGCGCTTCCAGGCCTCCATCGTCCGCCCGCAGGGCCGCCCGGCGGGCGGCATGGCGGGCATCAAGGTCACCGAGGGCGCGCGGGTGATCTCCTTCACGGCGGTCGACCCGGCCGCCGACGCGGTGGTGTTCACCGTGGCGGGCTCCCGCGGCACGCTGGACGACTCGGTCCAGACGACGGCCAAGCTGACCCCGTTCGACCAGTACCCGCGCAAGGGGCGGGCCACGGGCGGCGTGCGCTGCCAGCGGTTCCTGAAGGGGGAGGACTGCCTGGCGCTGGCCTGGGCGGGCCCGACTCCCGCGCTCGCGGCGCAGAAGAACGGCATGCCGGCGGCGCTGCCGGAGCCGGACCCGCGCCGGGACGGCTCCGGGACGTCGCTGCAGAAGACGGTGTCCGTGGTGGCGGGGCCGGTCCTCTAGGCGGGCGGATCCTCCAGGTCGGCTTCCGCCGCGTCCGGGCCCGGTACGTAGCGCAGGACGCCCCACATGCCGTGTTCGTCGGCGTGTGGGGCGTCGTTCTTGCACGCCTCCAGCTCCTTGGCGAGGGTCCCGGTGTCGATGCCGGAGCCGATCAGCACGAGCTGGGTGAGGCGGGCTTCGCCGGGCGCCCAGGGCTCCGGGTAGAAGCGCAGGAACCGGCCGACGGCGTGTACGGCGTACCGGTTGAGGGTGTCGTACGGCCCGAAGTCGACGTACCCCTTGATCCGGTACAGCCCCTCGGGCCGGCTGTCCAGGAACTGCATGAGCCGACGGGGCTCCAGGGGCACGTCGGAGGTGAAGGGCAGGCTGTCGTAGCCGGTGTGCAGGTGCCCGGCGTGGTCGTGCGCGCCGTGGTCGTGCAGGTCGTCGAAGGACAGCTGCCCGATGCGCTCCTCGCTCGGCCGGCAGTCGAAGAGGAACTCGGGGTCGATACGGCCGTAGGTGGCGGGGACGACGGCGGCGCGGTCGGTGAGCGAGCGGACGAGCCCCAGGACCCGGTCGGCGTCGTCGGCGCGGTCGAGTTTGTTGACGACGACCAGGTCGGCGAGGGCGAGGTGCCGGTCGATCTCGGGGTGCTTCGCGCGGGTGTCGTCGGACTCGGCGGCGTCTACGACCTCGACGAGACCGCCGTAGACGATGCGCGGATGCTCGCTGGCGAGCACCATGCGCACGAGTTCCTGTGGCTCGGCGAGCCCGCTGGCCTCGATGACGATCACGTCGATGCCGGCGGCGGGCGCGGCGAGCCGGTCCAGGTAGAGGTCGAGTTCGCTCGCGTCGACGGCGCAGCACAGGCAGCCGTTGCCGAGCGAGACGGTCGAGTCGCCGAGGGCGCCCGCGACGGCCATGGCGTCGATCTCGATGGACCCGAAGTCGTTGACGACAGCCCCGATCCGGCTGCCTCCGCTGCGGTGCAGCAGATGGTTGAGGAGCGTGGTCTTCCCGGAGCCGAGAAATCCGGCGAGTACGACGACGGGGATCTGCTGCGGGGTGCGGCTGCTGCCCAACGGGCGTCCTCTCTTCCCTGGACCGACTGGGCTGACCAGGATATGAGCGGGGCGCCTGAGGAGGGTGCCCCGGGCTCGTGGACGGCTTGCGGCGGGCGGGGGGCGTGCTCCGTCGCCCGGTCCGTCAGGGCTGTGCCGGCACCGCCACCTGCGGCTGAGGGCCCACGTACCGCGCCACCGGGCGGATGATCTTCGGGTCGGCCGCCTGTTCCAGGATGTTGGCGCTCCAGCCCACCACCCGTGCCGCCGCGAAGGTGGCGGTGAACATCTCCCGGGGCAGACCGCACAGTTCCATGACGACACCGGCGTAGAACTCGACGTTCGTGTGGAGTTCGCGGCCGGGCTTCAGCTCGGCGAGGATCGCCTCCACCCGCCGCTCGACCTCCACCGCGAAGTGCACCCGTGGGCCGCCGAAACCGAGGGCGATCTCCCGCAGCATCCGCGAGCGGGGGTCCTCGGTGCGGTACACGGCGTGGCCGAAGCCCATGATCCGGTCGCCGGCGAGGACCCGCTCGCGGATCCAGGCGTCGATCCGGTCGGGCGTGCCGATCGCGTCCAGGGTGTCCAGGGCCCGGCTGGGCGCGCCTCCGTGGAGGGGCCCGGACAGGGCGCCGACGGCGCCGGTCAGGCAGGCCGCCACGTCGGCGCCTGTGGAGGCGATGACGCGTGCGGTGAAGGTTGACGCGTTGAATCCATGATCAATGGTTGAGATCAGGTATTGCTCGACGGCACGGGCCCGGCGGGGATCCGGTTCGGACCCCGTCAACATGTACAGGTAGTTGGCCGCGTACGAGAGGTCCTCGCGCGGCTCGACCGGGTCGAGCCCCCGGCCGAGCCGGTACAGCGCGGTGAGCAGCGTGGGTACGGCCGCGCAGGCGGCCACGGTGTCGGCGCGCCGCCGGTCCGCGTCGATGTCGTACACCGGCCGGAAGCCCTGCGAGGCGCCCAGCAGGGACAGTGCCGTGCGCAGCCCGGCCAGCGGTCCGGACAGCCGGCCGGCGGCGGCGATCGCGGGCAGGGCCGCGCGGACGTCCTCGGGCAGGTGTCGCAGGGCGGCGGTCTCGGCGGCGAAGACGGCGCCGCGTCGCGCGTCCGGGAGCGTGCCGTGGGCCAGGAGGTGCCAGACGTCCTCGAAGGTCCGGGTGCGCGCGAGGTCCACGGCCGAGTACTGGCGGTAATGGTAGAAGCCCTCCCGGCCTCGGACATCACCGACCTGGGTCTCGGTGACGACGACACCCGCGAGGCCGCGCGGGGCGTGGATGAGCGGGGTGGCGGTCCTGTTGACGGTCATGGTGTTCCTCCCTGGACTTGATCCGACTGTCCATGCTTGACTCAATTCCTGTCAATATTGATCCAATCAATGAATAGCCATCAAGATGTGCAGGGGCGACTACGGTGACCTCCATGCGCGATCACGACACCGCTCCCCACCGTCCCGGGCACCGGCTGACCACCAAGGAGACCGCCGAACTGCTCGGTGTGAAGCCGGAGACGGTCTACGCGTACGTGAGCCGCGGCCTGCTCAGCAGCAGACGCGAACCCGGCGGCCGGTCCAGCACCTTCGAGGCCAAGGAGGTGGAGGCACTCGCCCGTCGCAACCGGCGCGAGGCGGCCGGGAGCGCGGGCTCCGGTGGTGACCTGTCCGTCCGTACCCGGATCACGCTGATCGAGCAGGACCGGTACTTCTTCCGGGGAGTGGACGCCGTCGAGCTGGCCGGCCGCCACTCCTACGAGGAGGTCGCGGAGTGGCTGTGGACGGGCCGGCTGACCCCGGGGGTGACGTTCTCCGCGCCCGAGGCCCTCGTCGAGGTCGCCCGCCGCGCGGTGGACGCCCTGTCCGAACACGCCTCCCCCGTCGACCGGCTGCGGGTGGCGGCGATCGCCGCGGCGGCCGAGGACCCGCTGCGCTTCGACCTGTCCGAGGAGGCCGTACTGAACACGGCGCGCATCCTCATCCCCACCCTCGTCGCCGCACTGCCGCCGGTCCGGGCCGACCACAAGGACGACGGCCCGCTGGCCCACCGCCTGTGGGGACGGCTGACCGGCCACCCGGCCGACGAGGCATCCCTGCGCGCCCTGGACACCGCACTGGCCCTGCTCGCCGACCACGACCTGGCCGCGTCCACGCTCGCGGTCCGGGTCGCCGCCTCGGCCCGGGCACACGCGTACGCGGCCGTCTCGGCCGGGCTCGGCGTCCTGGAGGGCCCGCTGCACGGCGCCGCCAGCGGTCTGGCCCACCGGATGCTCCTGGACGTGCTCGACCAGGGCACGGCGGTCCCGGTGATCGCCGAGGAGCTGCGCGCGGGCCGTCGCGTCCCCGGCCTCGGCCACCGGCTGTACACGGGCGAGGATCCCCGCGCGCGGGTGCTGTTCGGCCTCCTGGAAGAGGTCCCGGGCACGGAGTCCGCGCTGCTCGCGGCCCGCGACATCGTCGCCACGACCGCCCGGCACACGTCGCTGCACGCCAACGTGGACCTGGCCCTGGCGGTGTTCACCGCGTCCAGCGGCATGCCGGCCACGGCCGGTGAGACGATCTTCGCCGTGGCGCGGACGGCGGGCTGGATCGCCCATGCCCTGGAGGAGTACGGCGAGCGCCCGCTGCGCATGCGCCCCAGCGGCCACTACGTCGGTCCGCGCCCGCCGCAGCCCCTCCCGGAGTAGGACACGGCCCCGGCCGGAAGTCCCCCGCCGAAAGTCAGGTTAGGCTCACCTCTGTGAGTAGGTGTGCGACCGTCTCCCGGAGCCTCGACGAGCCCGTTTCCGGCACGGCTGCCACGGCGACGACGTGGCTGCTGCTGGAACAGCCCGGGCCGTGGGGTGCCAAGGCACTCACTGCCAGCCACCTGGACCGCGCGCTGGGCCGGGCACTGGAGGCCGCCGCGGACGGCACCGGCGTGCGCGTCGCGCTGATCCGGCGCCCCGGACGCCACGCCGACCCCGGCACGCCCCCGGTCCGGCAGGTGTACGCCGCGCACACCGTTCCGGGGCGCGTGTGGCTGCACAGTGCCACCACCCGCGATCCGGAGCGGCTGCTCGCCCTCGACTTCGCCGGCCTCGGCGCGGGAGACCACCGTTCCTTCGGCGCGGCGCTCGGCGGGCGACCGCACGGGGGTGACCCGCTGGCGCTCGTGTGCACCAACGGCAAGCGCGACCGCTGCTGCGCCCTCCTGGGCCGCCCCCTCGCCACGGAGCTGGTCGCCTCGGGAGTGCGCGGCGTCTGGGAGGTCACCCATCTGGGTGGACATCGGTTCGCGCCCACGGTGCTCGTCCTGCCGTACGGCTACGCCTACGGCCGCGCCGAGGCCCACACCGTCAAGGAGGCCCTGCACGGCGTCCAGGAGGGGCGGGTGGTCGTCGAGGGGTGCCGGGGGTGCTCCGCGTGGGAACGGCCCGGCCAGGCGGCCGAGCTGGCCGTCCGGTCGGCCGCGGACGAGTACCGGGCGGGTGTGCTCAGCGTCGTACGGACCGACGGCACGGCTCCGCGCTGGGAGGTCACCGTCGCCCACGCCGACGGCCGCCGGTGGCGGGTCATCGTGGCACAGGGGGCGTCGTTGCCGCCCCGCCCGGAGAGCTGTGGCGCGGCGGTCCTCGGGGCGCCCGCGCGGATGGACGTGGTCGAGGTGCGCGAGCTGAGGCCGACGGCGCTGGCGAGCTAGCCGGGGCAGTTGATCGATCGGTCAATGGTGGATCAAGAGATCCACCCCACACCCGCTGGGGCGCTTCCGGCCGCCCCACGTACCGTCGTGGGTATGAGCCCCACTCCCCCCGCACGCCGTCTGCGCCTCGGTCTGCCACGGCGGATGTTCTCGCAGGTGCTGCTGATGCAGGTGGCGATCGCCGCGGGAGTCGCGGTGCTCGCGACCGGGCTCTTCCTGGCGCCGCTCAGCAAACAGCTGGACCAGGAGGCGATGCGCCGCGCGCTGGCCATCGCCGAGACCACGGCCCAGGACCCGCAGATCGCCGAGGGCGTCCTGACCACCCCGCCGACCAGGAACGGCCCGGTGCAGAAGGAGGCCGAGCGGATCCGGAAGGCCACGCACGCGGAGTACATCGTCGTGCTCGACCGGCGTGGTTTTCGCTGGTCGCACACCACGCCCTCGGAGATCGGCCAGCATGTCTCGACCGATCCCAAGGAGGCTCTGACCGGCCACGAGGTCATGGAAATCGACAACGGCACCCTGGGCCGCTCCGCACGCGGAAAGGTGCCCCTGTACGACGCCCGCCACCGCATCGTCGGCGCGGTCTCGGTCGGCATCGCCTACGACAGTGTGCGAGCGCGGCTGATCAGCGCGATCCCGGGGCTCTTCGCCTACGCGGGCGGGGCGCTCGCGGTGGGTGCGCTGGCGGCCTGGCTGATCTCGCGCCGGGTCCAGCGGCAGACCCGGGACCTGGCTTTCTCGGACATCTCGGCGCTGCTCGCGGAGCGCGAGGCGATGCTGCACGGCATCCGGGAGGGCGTGGTCGCGCTGGACCGGGGCGGCCGTATCCGCCTGCTCAACGACGAGGCGCGGCGGCTGCTGGGCATCGGCGACGAGGCCGTCGGGCGGACCCCGGACGAGGCGCTCGGCGCGGGCCGTACGACGGACGTGCTGACCGGCCGGGTGACCGGCACCGACCTGCTCACCGTGCGCGGCCAGCGCGTCCTGGTCGCCAACCGCATGCCCACCGGCGACGGCGGCGCCGTGGCAACCCTGCGCGACCGCACCGAACTGGAGCAGCTGGGGCGCGAACTCGACTCCACGCGCGGGCTGATCGACGCCCTGCGCGCCCAGGACCACGAGCACGCCAACCGCATGCACACCCTGCTGGGGCTGCTGGAGCTGGAGATGTACGACGATGCGGTGGAGTTCGTCGGCGAGGTGGTCGGGGACCACCGGGCCACCGCCGAGCAGGTCACGGAGAAGATCCAGGACCCGCTGCTGGCCGCGCTGCTGGTCGGCAAGGCGACCGTGGCGGCCGAGCGCGGGGTCGCCCTGTGGGTGTCGGAGCACACCCGGCTCCCGGACCGGCTGATCGATCCCCGGGGGCTGGTCACGGTCGTGGGCAACCTCGTGGACAACGCCCTCGACGCGGTCGCGGGCACGCCGCACGCGCGCGTGGAGGTCGAGTTGCGCACCAAGGGCCGTACGGTCGTCCTCAGGGTGCGCGACACGGGCCCCGGAATCCCCGAGGACCAGCGAGAATTGATCTTCACGGAGGGGTGGTCGACCAAGAAGCCCCCCGCGCACGGCAAGCGGGGCATCGGGCTCTCGCTGGTGCGCCGGCTGGCCGAGCGGCAGGGCGGGAGCGCGACCGTGGGCGCGGCGACCGGCGGGGGCGCGGAGTTCACCGTGGTGCTGCCCGAGGCGCTGACCGAGCCGGAACTGGAGCCCGCGCTCACCGGGTCCGCCGAGCCCGCCGCGGCGGCGAACGTCCCGGCCACCGCCGAGGAGGAGGCGTGATGATCGAGGTGCTGGTCGTGGACGACGACGCCCGGGTGGCCCGGGTCAACGCCGCCTACGTGGAGAAGGTGCCCGGTTTCCATGTGGCCGGCGAGGCCCACAACGCGGCCGAGGCGCTGCGCCAGGTGGAGGCCCTGCCGCAGGTCGATCTCGTCCTGCTGGACCACTACCTGCCCGACGACACGGGTCTCGCGGTCGTCCAGGAGATGCGCCGGCGCGGCCACCAGACCGACGTGATCATGGTGACGGCGGCGCGGGACGTGTCGACCGTCCAGGCGGCCATGCGGCAGGGGGCGCTGCAGTACCTGGTGAAGCCGTTCGCCTTCGCCGGTCTGCGCGCCAAGCTGGAGGCGTACGCCGAGCTGCGGCGCACCCTGGACGGCGGCGGCGAGGCCGAGCAGGCGGAGGTGGACCGCATCTTCGGCGCCCTGTCCGCGCCGTCGGAGCCCGGGCTGCCCAAGGGGCACTCCCCGACGACGGCCGAGCTGGTGCGCCAGGCGCTGCTGAACGCCGAGCGCCCCCTGTCCGCCCAGGAGATCGCCGAGCGGACCGGGGTGAGCCGGCAGACCGCCCAGCGGTACCTGAAGCTCCTGGAGCGCACCGGGCGGGCCCGGCTGACGCTCAAGTACGGCGACGCGGGCCGCCCGGAACACCGTTACGTGTGGGCGACCCGCGCCTGAGCGGGATTCATGCAGCGGTCACTTGACCGCCTTGACGAACTCCGTCGTGTATGTCTTGCTCAAGTCGACCTTCGCGTTCTGGATGTTCGGGTTGAACGCCTTGAGGACCTTCTCAACGGTCTCGGGACCGCCCTCGGGCATCACGCCGTCGTCGGTGAACATCGGAAGAGTGCTCTTGATGGCCTGCGCGTACAGGGACTTGTTGCCCTGGGAGTAGTCGGCGGGCATCTTCGCGGCGATCTCGTCGGCGCTGTGCGTGGACATCCACTTGAGCGTCTTGACGAATGCGTTGACCAACTTCTGGACGGTGTCCTTGTGCCCGTTCACCCAGTCCGTCTGCATGTACAGACTTGACGACGGGTACGGCCCGCCCAGCGCCTCCTGGGAACCCTCGGGGGTGCGCATGTCGAGGAGGATCTTCCCGGCCTTCTTGTCCAGGATCGTCGCCACGGTCGGGTCGGTGGTCATGCCGCCATCGATGGCGCCCTTCTGGAGCGCCGCGATGAACGTCGGCCCGGCCCCCACCGCGACCGGCGTGAACTCACTGATCTTCACACCGTTCTTGACCGCCAGGTACTTCGTGAGGAAGTCGGTCGAGGAGCCGAGCCCCGTCACGCCCAGCTTGCGGCCCTTGAAGTCCTTGGGCGAGGTGAGGTCGCCGGCCGCCTTGTCCGAGACGACCTCTACCTCGCCCGGCGCGTGCGAGAACTGCACGACCGACTCCACCGACTTGCCCTTCACCTGGAGGTCGAGGGTGTGGTCGTAGAACCCGACCGCGCCCTGCACCTGGCCGGAGACGAGCGCGGTCTCGGCCTGGACGCCGGCGGGCTCGCTGAGGAGCTGGACGTTGAGTCCCTCGGCCTGGAAGTAGCCGAGGCGCTGGGTGAGCATCGCGGGCAGGTAGATGACCTTGTCCAGGCCGCCGACCATGATCTTGACGGTCTCGCCCTTGCCGCCGCCTCCGCTGCCGGCGTCGGCCGTGGAGCTTGCCGCGTCGTTGGCGCAGGCGGTGAGCGAGGAGAGGGCGAGGAGGCCGGCGGCGGCCAGGGAGGCGTATCTGGCGGTCTTGCGCATGCGGGTCACGTCCTTGTGAGAGGGCGGTGCGGGGAGGAGTGGGGGGCGGCGAAGGGACCGGTCAGCTGTCGGAACCGGTGGGCTTCCAGCGGAAGATGCGACGCTCGGCGAAGGTCAGCAGTCCCTCGGCGACGAGGGCGACGACGGCGAGGATGACCATCGCGGCGTACACGCCGGCCGCGTTGAAGGTGTTCTGCGACTGCGAGACCAGCAGGCCGATGCCCTTGGTCGCGCCGATGTACTCGCCGACGATGGCGCCGATGAGCGCGAAGCCGAAGCTGACGTGGAGGCTGGTGAAGATCCAGGAGGTGGCCGACGGGATGACCACCTGGAGGGTCACCCTGCGGTCGCTCGCGCCCAGGATGCGGGCGTTGGCCACGAGGTTGCGGTCCACTTCGCGGGCGCCCTGGAAGGCGTTGAAGAACACCGGGAAGAAGACGAGCACCACGGCGGATGCCACCTTGGAGGACGGTCCGAGGCCGAACCAGATCAGGAAGATGGGGGCGAGGACGATCCTGGGGATCGAGTTGAGCACCTTGATGTATGGACCAAGAACCTCGGCGAGCAATCTGATCCGCCCGAGCGCAATGCCGAGCAGTACACCCGCCACCACACCGATGACCCAGCCGAGCAGTGCCTCGTACAGCGTGTACCAGATCTGCTCGCCCAGGGACCCGAGCGCGGTTCCGTGGTTCACCCAGGTGTAGATCTGGTCCCAGATCTTCGAGGGCATCGAGAAGTTGAACGGGTCGATGACCTCGGCGCGGGACAGCCCCTCCCACAGCCCGAGGACTGCCACCAGGAGCAGCGCGCGTGCGGCGTTGACGAGGAGCTTGCGCCGGCGTGCCGCCTGGGCGCGGGTCCGCGCGCGGTCGGGCGCCTTGACGGTGTCGACGACCGGGGTGCTGAGGACGTCAGGCGACATGGGCGGCACCCCTTTCGCGGGTGATGCGGACCTCTTCGCCGAGGGACTCCCAGATCTCGCGGTAGATCTCGATGAACCGCGGCTCCAGGCGCACCGACTCCACCTTCCGCGGGCGGGGCAGGTCGATGTCGAAGACCTGCTTCACGGTCGCGGGTCCGGCGGTCATCACGACGACCTTGTCGGCCAGCGCGATGGACTCCTCCAGGTCGTGGGTGACGAAGACGACGGAGGCGCCGGTGCCCTCCCACAGCTCCAGCAGCTCGTCCGACATCAGCGCCCGGGTCTGTACGTCCAGCGCCGAGAACGGCTCGTCCATCAGCAGGATCTCGGGGTCGTTGACGAACGTGGCCGCCAGGGCGACACGCTTGCGCTGACCGCCCGAGAGCTGGTGGGGATAGCGGTCCTCGAAGGCGGCGAGTCCCACCCGGGACAGCCACTCACGGGCCTTCTCCTTGGCCTCCGCCTTGGGGACGCCCCGGAAGCGCGGGCCCGCCATCACGTTCGACAGGACCGTCCGCCAGGGGAAGGTGGCGTCCTGCTGGAAGACGAAGCCGACCTTGTCGCCGACGCCGTCGACCGGCTCCCCGGCCACCAGCACCTCGCCCTCGGAGGGCTCCTCCAGGCCGCTGACCAGGGTCAGTGTGGTGGACTTGCCGCATCCGGTCGGTCCTACGACGGCCACGAACTCGCCGCGCTCGATGGTGAGGTCCAGACCGCGCACGGCCGTGTGCAGTCCCCCGGACGGGGTTCTGAAGGTCTTGCTCGCGCCCCGCAGCTCGATGGCGGGGCTGGTGTGTGCGCTCATGGGGCGGGACGGTAGGTGTGGCCCCTGCCACAGCAGGAGTCTTGTGAGCACAAGCCGTTCTTTTGCTCGCAAGAGCCTGTTGTGCTCGTTTTGCTCGCGCTACAACTGCGGAGCCGAAACACGGGCTCCACGCTCGCCGGCCTTGAAGGAGAGGCCTGATGATTGACGTCCTGGTGGTGGACGACGACTTCCGCGTCGCCGAGATCAACGCCAAGTACGTGGGAAAGGTTCCCGGCTTCCGGGTGGCCGCCCGCGCGCACAGCGCCGCCCAGGCGCTGGCCGCCGTCGAACGCGGCACCATCGATCTGGTCCTGCTCGACCACTATCTGCCGGACCGGACCGGTCTCGAACTCGTGCACCGCATGCGGGAGCAGGGCCATGGCACCGACGTCATCATGATCACCGCGGCCAGCGATGTGACGACCGTCCAGCAGGCGATGCGCCTGGGCGCCCTGCACTACCTGGTCAAGCCGTTCACCTTCGCCGCGCTCCGCGCCCGCCTGGACTCCTACGCCGCCCTGCGCCGCACGGTCGACCGGGTGGGCGGCCGGGGCCTGACGGGGCAGGAGCAGGTCGACCGGATCTTCGGCGCCCTGCGTACCACCCCCGCCCCCTCCGCGCCCGGCCTGCCAACCGGTCACTCCGAGCCCACGACCGACCTCATCTGCGGTGTCCTGCACCGCGCCGCCCATCCGCTCTCGGCCCACGAGGTGGCCGCCCGGACCGGGCTGAGCCGCTCCACCGCCCAGCGCTACCTCCGCCATCTGGAGCAGGCCGGCCGCCTCCGCCTCTCCCTGAAGTACGGCGACACAGGCCGCCCGGAACACCGGTACGCCTGGGTCGCGCCGTAGCCCGCACCCGCGGCCCCGCTACGCGGCTCCGGCCCCGGTCAGCGAACGCACCTCCGTCTCGGCGTACTTCGCCTCGTCCGCCACCTCGTCCGAGGTGACCGTGCCCAGCCAGCCGGCGAGGAAGCCGAGCGGGATGGAGACGATGCCCGGGTTCTCCAGCGGGAAGTACTGGAAGTCGACGGCCGGGAACAGCGAGTCCGGGCTGCCGGACACCACCGGGGACAGCAGCACGAGACCGATCGCCGGAACCAGTCCGCCGTACACCGCCCACACCGCGCCGCGCGTGGTGAAGCCGCGCCAGAACAGCGAGTAGAGCAGGACCGGCAGGTTCGCCGACGCGGCGACCGCGAAGGCGAGGCCGACGAGGAAGGCGACGTTGAGATCGCGGGCCAGCAGACCGAGCGCGATCGCCACGACCCCGATACCGACCGCCGCCCACCGGGCCACCGCCACCTCGCTGCGCGCCCTGCCGCGCGCCCGTCGCAGCGACGCGTACAGATCATGGGCCACCGAGGCGGACGAGGCGAGCGTGATGCCCGCGACCACCGCGAGAATCGTGGCGAAGGCGACGGCGGCGACCACCGCGAACAGCACGGTGCCACCGGTGGAGCCCGCTCCGCCGCCCAGGTCGAGGGCGAGGAGGGGCACCGCCGTGTTCCCGGCCGCGTTGGATGCGCGTACGGCCCGCGGCCCCACCACCGCCGCCGCTCCGAACCCGAGGATCATCGTCATCAGGTAGAAGCTGCCGATCAGACCGATGGACCACACCACGGAACGGCGGGCCGCCCGCGCGGTCGGCACGGTGTAGAAGCGGGACAGGATGTGCGGCAGCCCGGCCGTGCCCAGCACCAGCGCGAGCCCCAGGCTGATGAAGTCGAACCGGGCGGTCCAGTCCCCGCCGTACCTCAGGCCCGGCGCCAGAAACGCCTTCCCGTGTCCGCTGCGCTCCGCGGACGTGAGCAGCAGCCGGTCGACATCTCCGTGGAAGCGCACCAGGACGAGCACGGTCAGCACGACCGTCCCGCTGAGCAGCAGAACCGCCTTCACGATCTGGATCCAGGTGGTGGCCCGCATCCCTCCCAACGACACATAGATCACCATGAGCGCGCCGACCACGATGACCGCCCACACCCGGGCCGCGCCGCTCGTCCGCCCCAGCAGAAGCGCCACCAGGCTGCCCGCGCCGACCATCTGCGCCACCAGATACAGAACGGACACCACGACCGAGGACGTTCCCGCGGCGATCCGCACCGGCCGCTCTCTCATCCGCGCGGCCACCACGTCGGCCAGCGTGAACCGCCCGCAGTTGCGCACCAGTTCGGCGACCAGGAAGAGCACGACCAGCCACGCCACGAGGAAGCCCACGCTGTACAGCAGCCCGTCGTAGCCGTACAGCGCGATGAGTCCGGTGACCCCGAGGAAGGAGGCGGCCGACATGTAGTCGCCCGCGATGGCAAAACCATTCTCCATCGGTGTGAACAGCCGCCCGCCGGCATAGAACTCCTCCGCCGAGCCATGCCGTCTACGGCTCACCCAGGTCGTGATCCCCAAGGTGACCGCCACGAACCCGCTGAACAGCAGCAACGCCAGCGCCTGATGGTCACCGGTCACGAAGCACCCCCCTGCACTCCGCGGGCCAGTTCCTGGGTGTCCCAGCGCAGCTCCAGCGCGGCCCGGTCCCGGCGCAGCCGCGCATGCCGGGCGTAGGCCCAGGCGAGCAGGAACGTGGTGAGGAACTGCCCGAGCCCCGCGAGCATCGCCACATTCACCGCCCCCGCCACGGGCCGGGCCATGAGTCCCGGCGCGGCCGTCGCTGCGACCACATAGCCCACGTACCAGACCAGGAAGGCGGCGACCCCCGGCACCACGAACCGCCTGTACCTGCCGCGCACCTCCTGGAACGCCTGGCTCCGCTGCACCTCGATGTACACATCGCGGGTACGCGCCGCCGTCGCACCGGACTCGCCTCGCGCGGGCGGCACGGCCGGCGCCGGCATACCGGTACCGTCCAGCTCGCCCCAGCCGGAGGCCAGCGCGTCGTACCAAGGGTCCTCGTACGCCATGTCGCGGGAGGGCGCACCGTCGTCTTCCTGGTTCCCGCCCGGACTCTCGGGCCCGTCCCCGGCTCCGGAACGACCGTTGCTTGACTGCATGCCCAAGGATGGACAGAACGGGAAGATCTCCGACTCTTCTTCCTCCGGCTGTTCATCCCATCAGGTGATTCACCCGGTGGGTGGCCGCACCAGCCCCTTGCTGTAGGCGTAACGCACGGCCTGTGCCCGGTCCTTGAGGCCCGTCTTGGCGAAGAGGTTGTTGATGTGCGTCTTCACAGTCGCCGTCGACACATGCAGTCTCCGAGCGATCTCCTGATTGCTGAGACCTTCGCCGATCAGCACCAGGACCTCGGTCTCCCGCGCGGTCAGCCCGTCGGGCGCCTCGGCGGCCGCCGGTGCCGGCTCGGGCTCTGGCTGCGACAGCCGCTCCAGCAACCGGCGCTGGACACTCGGCGACAGCCCCGCGTCCCCCGAGAGCACGCTGTGCACGGCACGTACGATCTCGTCACCGCTCGCGTCCTTGGTCAGATATCCCCGGGCGCCGGCCCGCAGCGCGGGGAACAGCGACTCGTCGTCCGCGTAGGTGGTGAGCACCACGACCTGGGTCCCCGGGTACTGCGCCCGGATCCTCCGGGTGGCCTCCACACCGTCGCAGCGGGGCATCCTGAGGTCCATCAGGACGACATCGGGAGCGAGTTCCCCGACCAGCCGCACCGCCTCCTCCCCGTCTCCCGCGGCCCCCACGACCTCCACACCGGGCAACAGCCCGAGCAGCATCACGATGCCCTCACGGACCACGGTCTGGTCGTCGGCCACCACCACCCGTGCGGACTTCTTCTCCCCCTCCGTCTCCGTCATACAGGCACCTTCAGCGTCACCACGAACCCCTCCTCGTCCGGCCCCGCGTCCAGCGAACCACCCAGCAGTTCGGCCCGCTCGCGCATGCCCAGCAGACCGTACCCGCCTCCGGAGCCGTTGAGTTCGCCCGGCTGCCCGCCCGAGTCCCGGACGTTCAGCGTCACTTCGTGGTCGCTGTAGTCGAGCCGCACATCCACTCTGGCGCCGTGGGCGTGCTTGCGAACGTTCGTCAGCGCCTCCTGCGCGACCCGTCGCACGGCCTGGGACGCCTCGGCCGGCAGAGGTCTGCGTTCACCGGTGACGGTGACCTCGGCACCGTCGGCCGTGCTGACGAGTGCGCTCAGGTAGTCCTCCAGCGGAGTCAGCTCGCCCCGCAGTGCGGACAGCGCATGACGGGTCTCGGCCAGGCCGTCGCGGGCCATCCCCCGGGCGGCCACCACCCGCTCCAGGATCCGCTCGCGATCCGCGCCGTTCTCGATCAGGAGCCGGGCCGCCTCCAGGTGCACGAGCTGCGCCGAGAGGCTGTGGGCCAGCACGTCGTGGATCTCCCGGGCGATGCGGGCCCGCTCGGCCAGCGCCGCGGACTCGGCCTCGGCCGCGCGGGCGGCGCGCTCCTGGGCGAGCAACCGCTGCGCACTGCCCCGGGCTTCCGCGTCCAGCCGCATGACATACCCGGCGAGGGCCATACCGGCCACGGTGGCGGCCGTGGACAACCAGACGTCGCTGGTGAACGCGGAGTACGAGGCCAGCGCCACCGTCGCGACCGGGACCGCGGCCCCGAACGGCAGCCGCTCCAGAGCGGCCACTCCGCAGCCGCACCAGATCACAAGGGCCGGCCCTCTGAATCCCGTGGCCTCGGCGACGACCGCGATGCCCAGCAGGACACCCATGAGCGCGAGGGAGGGCACCAGCCGGTGCGCGTACGTGGTCCGGAAGAAGGCCCAAGAGACGACACAGGCGAGGGCGACGCCCGCCACTGCCGCGAGCGCTCCCCAGACGCCGACGTGCCTCTGGTTGAAGGCAGCCCACAGAAGCAGAGCCATCATGAGCAGTCGGACTGCCCAGGCGAGCAGGCGCCGGGGCCGGGAGACCCCTGTGGGGCCGAGCGCTTCGCGTGACGGCCAGCGCATCCAGGCGTTCTCTGTCACACGCGCTCCTTCCAGGCCGACGGCTTTTCGTCACCGTACGCCGGGGCGGGACTGCTCGCGGCGCCGAGGGACTGGGCCCGCCAGGCCAGGATCCCGCCGCGAACCAGCAGCGTGCCGGCGAGGCCGAGCATGAGCGCGGAGCTGTCCTGGTGCAGTCCGAGTGCGGAACCGAGGGCGAAGACACCGGCTCGCAGGGCTATGCCCGCACCCCACACGGCGATGCTCGCCTTGGTGCTCTTGCTCCACGCGACGCCGTCCGGCGCCGTCCAGACACGGGTGGTCCAGCCCCAGCCGACGCCGGTGGCCAGGCCGATGAGCAGCTCGACCGCGAGCAGTACGGCGGACTCTGCACGGTGGTGGGCTTCGAGGATGCCGGGCTCGCGCAGCGCGACGACGGCCATGATCACGGGCGGTAGCCACCAGCGCCGGTCCGTATGGATCGCGCAGGCGCGGAACTGCCGTGCGATCACCATGGCGACGACGGCCACGATCACCAGCGCGTTGACGAGCCCGGACATCAGATCCTCCGTGAGCGAGAAGGCCGTGCCGGGAGCGAGTGCTGCCGACGCCTTCGAAGCTACGGAAATCCGCAGGCCGGGAGATCGGAGCCGGGGTGGATCACGGGTGGAACCGCTGCTCGGCCCGCCTCCATCCACGGGTGGAGAGACGCTGCGTCACGGCCGGCCCCGGGGGTCGGTCTTCCTCGCGCAACCATCGGGCGAGGGCCACTCGCGACGGCCGCACGGATAGAACGGCAGGCGGCAGGCGGCAGGCGGCAGGCGGCAGGCGGCAGGCGGCAGGCGGCAGGCGGCAGGCGGCAGGCGGCAGCAGGATGCTCGTCTGCGCAGACACGGCCAACGAGCCGACCCCGCTCATCACCCGGCGCCCGGCCACCGGCGCCGGCCGCGGTGCCACCGGACGCCGGACAGCCGTCACCACTGCCTCATCAAGGCAATCCCCTACCGGCGAGCGAGCCCCGCTCCCTCCCCCGCCGGTTCCCGGCAGCGTCCTGCTTCCATCAGCCGCGGACCGCTGGCCCTCCACCTGCCCCAGCCCGTCGGCCGAAGCCGGGCGCGGCCGCTACGCGTCGATGCGCGACCGGTCCAGCGTCGCAGCCGAGCTGGAGATGAACTCCTTGCGGGGAGCCACATCGTTGCCCATCAGCAGGTCGAAGACCTGTTCGGCGGCCTCCAGGTCGGAGAGGTTGATGCGGCGCAGGGTGCGGTGGCGCGGGTCCATCGTGGTCTCTGCCAGCTGGTCGGCGTCCATCTCGCCCAGACCCTTGTAGCGCTGGATGGAGTCCTTGTACCGGATGCCCTTGCTCTGGAACTCCATGAGCTTGTCGCGCAGTTCGCGGTCGGAGTACGTGTAGACGTACTTCTCCTGGCCCTTCTTCGGCTGGATCAGCTCGATGCGGTGCAGCGGCGGCACCGCGGCGAAGACCCGGCCGGCCTCGACCATGGGCCGCATGTAGCGCTGGAACAGCGTGAGCAGCAGGCAGCGGATGTGCGAGCCGTCCACATCGGCGTCGGTCATCATGATGATCTTGCCGTACCGGGCCTGGTCGATGTCGAAGGTGCGGCCCGAGCCCGCCCCTATGACCTGGATGATCGCGCCGCACTCGGCGTTCTTGAGCATGTCGGTCACCGACGACCGCTGCACGTTGAGGATCTTGCCCCGGATCGGCAGCAGGGCCTGGAACTCGGAGTTCCGCGCCAGTTTGGCCGTACCGAGCGCGGAGTCGCCCTCGACGATGAACAGCTCGCTGCGGTCGACGTCATCACTGCGGCAGTCGGCGAGCTTGGCCGGCAGGGACGAGGACTCCAGGGCGGTCTTCCGGCGCTGGGCGTCCTTGTGCTGGCGAGCCGCGACACGCGTGCGAGCGGCGGCCACCACCTTCTCCATGACGACCCGGGCCTGGGCGGCGGCGTCGCGCTTGGTGGCCGTGAGGAACGCCTTCAGTTCCTTGGTGACCACGTTGTTCACGATGCGGCGGGCCGCCGAGGTGCCGAGGACCTCCTTGGTCTGCCCCTCGAACTGCGGCTCGGCCAGGCGCACGGTGACGACGGCGGTGAGGCCCTCGAGGGCGTCGTCCTTGACGATGTTGTCCTCGGCCACGCGCAGCATCTTCTTGGCGCGCAGCACATCGTTCAGCGTCTGCGTGAGCGCCTGTTCGAAGCCGGCGACATGGGTGCCGCCCTTGGGGGTGGCGATGATGTTGACGAACGACCGGACCTTCGCGTCGTAGCCGGTGCCCCAGCGCAGCGCGACGTCGACGCCCAGCTCGCGTGTGACCTCGGTGGGGGTCATCTGGCCGTGCTCGTCCAGGAC
The DNA here is from genome assembly GCF_040645635.1 of Streptomyces sp. NPDC046727. Lineage (NCBI taxonomy): Bacteria > Bacillati > Actinomycetota > Actinomycetes > Kitasatosporales > Streptomycetaceae > Streptomyces > Streptomyces sp. NPDC046727. The sequence goes on along the minus strand of NZ_JBEYYR010000003.1, from coordinate 29,754 downwards.
CGGGACGGTCTCCTTGAAGGTGCCCTGCCCCGAGAAGCGGAGCACGTCGCAGACCGGCTTGTCGTTGGCCAGGTACTCGCAGAACTCGCTGATGCCGCCGTCGAAGCGGAAGGACTCCTCGCCCTTGCTGCCGCCTTCACCGAGGCCGAACTCGTCGCGGACGACGATGGTCAGGCCGGGCACCAGGAACGCGGTCTGCCGGGCGCGCTGGTGCAGGGTCTCCAGCGAGAGCTTGGCGTCCCTGAGGAAGATCTGCCGGTCGGCCCAGTAACGCACGCGCGTGCCGGTGCGCGTCTTGGGAATCTTCTTGGTCTTGCGCAGGCCGCTCTTCGCCTCGAACTTCGCGTCGGCGCCGTCCGCCGCGAAGGCGCCCGGCACACCGCGCCGGAAGCTGATCGCATGCGTGTGGCCGCCACGGTCCACTTCGACGTCGAGTCGGGCGGAGAGCGCGTTGACCACGGAGGCGCCCACGCCGTGCAGACCGCCGGAGGCGGCGTAGGAGCCACCGCCGAACTTGCCGCCCGCGTGGAGCTTGGTCATCACGACCTCGACGCCGGACAGACCGGTCCTCGGCTCGACGTCCACGGGGATGCCACGGCCGTTGTCCCGCACTTCCACGGAGCCGTCGTCGTGGAGAACCACCTCGATGTGGTCACAGACCCCCGCGAGGGCCTCGTCCACCGAGTTGTCGATGATCTCCCACAGGCAGTGCATCAGACCGCGGCTGTCGGTCGAGCCGATGTACATGCCCGGGCGTTTGCGCACGGCCTCAAGGCCCTCAAGGACGAGCAGGTGCCGCGCGGTGTAGTTGGAACCGTCCCGGTCTGCTCCTGCCAGCAGCGCTGTGGACGGCACGGACGTATCGGCGGTCACGCGGTTCGCTCCTCGCTGAATTTCAGGTGGCCCCCTTTTGGGTAAGGGGGCGGCTTCGGTCGCCGCTCAGAGGGTACCGAGCCCTGGTAGAGCCGGTGTAACGCCACCCTCGTCGGGATCTCAGACTAGTCCAGGCTCGCATGCGTGTTCGATCCCTCGATGGAGTGAAGTACATATCACGTTCCCTTCGGGGCATGAACCATTTAGGCTCCGGGCACGTCCTCATGAACAACCGGCAACCCAGCCGGGAGGACTGAAGACAGGCAAGACAGCGCGAACCCGTAAGCACCTAAGACACGCAATACGGCACATTCGCCGCCAACCGGCAGCAGACAGCCGCCCCGAAAGATTTTTTCGAGGAAAAGCCACGAGCGGGAACGTTTTCGGGCTGGTTGGATGTTGACCCTGGTACGACAGCTCGTCGAGCTAGAGAAGAGGCGACGTGACTACTGTTCTGACCCCCGCGAGCCCGCTGACGGCCGCCGATCGCTGCGACCGCTGCGGCGCCCAGGCATACCTGCGCGTCGTCCTGCTCAGCGGCGGAGAACTGCTCTTCTGCGCCCACCACGGTCGCAAGTTCGAGCCGGAACTCAAGAAGATCGCCGCTGAGATACAGGACGAGACGGAGCGGCTGACGTCCGTTCCGGGCACCGCTTCCGAAGAAGAGCGCTGAATCTCGCACACACGACGAGCCAGCCCCGGCGCAGGCCGGTGAACGGGCGGCCGCTCCTCACCAGGGAGCGGCCGCCCGTGCTCATGTCCGCGCACGCGCTCACAGGCGCTGCTCGGACCGTTTCTCGGCCCCTCTGGCCGCCTCCAGCGCCCGTAGGACCTCGGAGACACGCGTGTACACGCCGGGGCTGCCCGGCCGTCCGCAGCCGCTCCCCCATGACACGAGGCCGATCAGGCGCCCCCTGGCCACCAGCGGTCCGCCGCTGTCGCCCTGGCAGCCATCGGGACCGCCGGCCGGCTCACCGGCGCACACCATGGTGCTGGCCCGGTATGCCCCCTCCGGACCGCCCGGGTAGGCCCGGGCACACATCGCGTCGGGCAGTACGCGTACCCGTGCGGCGCGCAGCCGGCGCGCGTAGGCGCCTCCGCCCGTCGTGTCACCCCAGCCGGACACCAGTGCCTCCGTGCCGGGTGCGTACGCCGGGTCGCCCGCGCGTGCCATGCCGACGACCGCTCTTTGCGGCAGCGGTTCGGCGAGCGTGAGGACCGCGAAGTCGCCCGAGTTCGTCCTGACGTCGTATCGGGTGTTGCGCCGGATTTCGCGTACGGCGATCTCTTCGCCCTCCGTCGACAGCAGGTCGGTGCGGCCCGCGATGACCTTGAGGTCGCGCAAGCGGTTCGGCGGTCCCCCGAGGACGTCCTCGGCCAGGCAGTGGGCCGCGGTGAGCACCGTGGTGCGCCCGACGGCCACAGCGCCGCAGAACTGGCCCGCCCGCGTACCTCCGAACCGGTCACGGCTGGCCAGTGCCACCGTCCACGGGGCTTGCGAGACGTCGATCGGAAACCCCCCGACCACCACACTGTCGGCGGCCACGGGAGCGGCGCTCACCAGGGGTATCGCGGTCATGGTGGCCGCCAGGGCCAGCGGTCGGACCAGCGCTCGGGCAACGGAACGGCGCATGCATGCTCCTCACTCCGGGGTCCTCGTGGGACCCCAGAGTCATTCATGTCGGGGAAGCGCGCAGCACGAAGGCCCGGCTCCCGTGAGGGGAACCGGGCCTTCGCCGTCGTACGAGGGCGACTAGTCGAGGTAGTCGCGCAGCACCTGGGAACGCGACGGGTGGCGCAGCTTCGACATGGTCTTGGACTCGATCTGGCGGATGCGCTCACGCGTCACGCCGTACACCTTGCCGATCTCGTCGAGGGTCTTCGGCTGACCGTCGGTGAGACCGAAACGCATGGAGACGACGCCGGCCTCGCGCTCGGACAGGGTGTCCAGAACGGAGTGCAGCTGCTCCTGCAGGAGCGTGAAGCTGACCGCGTCGGCGGGGACGACGGCCTCGGAGTCCTCGATGAGGTCGCCGAACTCGCTGTCGCCGTCCTCACCCAGCGGGGTGTGCAGCGAGATGGGCTCACGGCCGTACTTCTGGACCTCGATGACCTTCTCCGGGGTCATGTCGAGTTCCTTGGCCAGCTCCTCCGGGGTGGGCTCGCGGCCCAGGTCCTGGAGCATCTGGCGCTGCACGCGGGCGAGCTTGTTGATGACCTCGACCATGTGCACCGGGATACGGATGGTGCGGGCCTGGTCGGCCATGGCGCGGGTGATGGCCTGGCGGATCCACCAGGTGGCGTACGTGGAGAACTTGTAGCCCTTGGTGTAGTCGAACTTCTCGACCGCGCGGATCAGACCGAGGTTGCCCTCCTGGATGAGGTCCAGGAAGAGCATGCCGCGGCCGGTGTAGCGCTTGGCCAGGGAGACCACCAGACGGAGGTTGGCCTCCAGGAGGTGGTTCTTGGCGCGGCGGCCGTCCTCGGCGATGATCTCCAGCTCACGCTTGAGCTTCGGGGCGAGCTTGTCGGCGTTGGCCAGCTTGTCCTCGGCGAACAGGCCCGCCTCGATGCGCTTGGCCAGCTCGACCTCCTGCTCGGCGTTGAGCAGGGGGACCTTGCCGATCTGCTTCAGGTAGTCCTTGACCGGGTCGGCGGTGGCACCGGCCGCGGCGACCTGCTGCGCGGGCGCGTCGTCCTCGTCCTCGTCGGACAGGACGAAGCCGGCGCTCTCGGCGCCCTCGGGCTCGTCGGCGACCTTGGTGTCCTCAAGGACCTCGTCCTCGAGAATCTCGACGTCGTCCTTCTTGGCCGCGGTCTTCTTCGCGGCGGTCTTCTTCGCGACGGCCTTCTTGGCGACCGTCTTCTTGGCGGTCGCCTTCTTGGCGACGGCCTTCTTGGCGGGTGCGGCTTCTTCGGCGGAATCGGCTGCGGCCGGAGCGGCGGGCGCCGCGGGAGCGGCCGTGGTGGCGGTGGCCTTCCTGGTGGTCACCGTCTTCGCCGCGACCGTCTTGGTGGCGGTGCGCTTGGCCGGGCTCTTCGCTGCGACGCTCTTTCGGGTGCGCTTGGGCTCTGCGGCACTGACCATCAGCGTCACACCCTCTTCCTCAAGAATCTGGTTGAGGCTGCGCAGTACGTTCTTCCACTGAGTGGCCGGAATCTGGTCAGCTTCGAAGGCCCGACGCACATCGTCGCCGGCGATCTGCCCCTCAGCCTTTCCCCGCTCAATGAGCGCCATGACAGAGACGGACTCGGCGATCTCCGGCGGGAGCGTACGGGATGTGCTGGCCGACACGAACAACCTCTCGGAACGTTGGAAAACGGCTTCCGGCACCGTCCACTGCGGACAGGAGCCGACCACCGGCCTGGGGATGGGCCGACGGCGCGGGCGGGGGCCGGGAAGATGCACAGCGCCTGTCATGGCGTCCGTATTCCCTCCGCGGCTGTCACCTCTTAGGTCATCGCGCTGTCTCCACGAGCGTTACGCCCAATCTGCGTGGCCCGAGTCACACCCCGTAAGCAGTCAAAAGCGGTCAGATGCGCACAGATGAGATCATCATCGGCCGCGGTCCTGGCCGCGCCCACGACCAGGGCGGTCCGCCGCACCGCCGGACCCTGCCGGACTCCAGAAGGTCCGGCAGGGTCCGGCGGCGACCGGTACCCGGGCCCGGCGCCGCCACGAGCGCCACGAGGACGCCGCACACTGGCGACCGCACCGCGTTCCTCGCGGTGGTCAGTGCTCGCGCGGGGCGGGCACCACGCGCTCCACCTCGGGGTGGACCGTGAGCAGCTGGCGCATCGCCGTCTCCGCCGCCGCGCCGTCACCGGTGCCGAGCGCGTCGACGATCCGCGCGTGCTGCGCGAGGGACGCCTCGTTCGGCCGTTCGCAACCGGTGACCGGGCCGCCGGAGACCTGGAGAGCCGCCGAGACGATGCCGGAGAGGTGCTCCAGCATGCGGTTGCCCGCGATCTGGATGAGCAGCGTGTGGAACTCCGTGTCGGCGCGCGAGTAGGTCAGCGCGTCGCCCTGCGCCATGGCATGGCTCATGATCTCGACCATGTCACAGAGGCGCTGCTGCACCTCCTCGCGCCCGTGCCCGGCGGCGAGTCGGGCGGCGAGCGGCTCGATCGTCCAGCGCAGCTCGCTCAGCTCCCGGCGCTGGTCGTCGCGCTGCGGCCCGAAGGCCCGCCATTCGATGATGTCCGGATCGAGGAGGTTCCAGTCGCTGACGGGACGCACGCGGGTGCCGACGTTCGGGCGGGCGCTGACCAGGCCCTTGGCCTCCAGGACGCGGAGGGACTCGCGGACGACGGTGCGGGAGACCTCGAAACGCTGGCCGATCTCCTCCGGCACCAGCGGACGGTCCGCGCCCAGGTCGCCGGAGACGATCATCTGTCCCAGCTGCTGGACGAGTTGGCCGTGCAGTCCGCGTCCGCGGCTGCCCGCGGCCCGCCGACCTACACGGCCCAGCTCGGGGTCCCCGCCGTCCCAGGCAGGCGCGCCGACGCGGTCGGCCACCGGGGCCTCGGCGTAGGGGTAGCGGTCGAGTTCGCCCGGGCCGGCGAGACCTGAGTCTGCGGAGCGGGCGGCGGTCATCATGGTGTGCGCAAGGGTACTCACGGATCCTTTGTCGGCGCCGCTTCCAACTCCCTTGAGGTCTTTGGTGAAAAGCACACGAAAGGGTGATCGCTCACGCCGTCGCAATTGACGCCTTATCGGAAAGAAATGGGCTTTCTGCGGGGAGTTGTGCGCACAGCGGGATCGGAAGCGGGCGGACGGTCGTCATCGGAGTCTGGTCCGCAGTGCCGTGAACAGGTACGCGCAGAGCAGCGCCGTGAGCGACAACGCCAGTGCGCTGCCGACCGGTTGAGCGAGGACCCGCGCGGCTGCCAGCAGATATCGCTCCCCTCCGAAGGGCCACTGCAGCAGGTAGACCTCCCGCATCCGTAGCGGAAAGTCGGCCGCCATCCGCACGGCCGGCCCCTGTAGTGCCTTGTTCACGACGGGTACGACGAGGACGGGTACGGCCAGGACGGCGGCCAGTCCGGCCGTCGTGGACCGGAACACGCCGGCGGCCAGCACACCGGCCCAGGCGCAGCCGACGACCAGCCCGAACCAACTCGCGGTCAGCGAAAGCCAGTCCGCGGGAACTTCCGTCAGCTCCCGTCCGTAGACGATATAGAGCGCTTCGGCGTCGCAGCCCACGGTGAGGAAGGCGAGCAGCACCGCGGTGGCCCCGGAGACGAGTAGTTTCGCGGTGAGCAGCCCCAGCCGGCGGGGCACGGTGCCGCGGTCCGCGGCCAGGGCCGGGTAGCGGAACTCGTCCCCGAAGGCCAGCGCGCCGAGCAGCCCCGCCGCGAGCGCCGCGGGCGGCAGCGGCAGCTCCCGCGGCCATGCAGCGAACAGCCGTGCCTGCGGGGTGTGCCCGATCCGTGCCAGGAGTACGGCGGTGAGCGCGGACACCACCAGCACGACTCCGCATGTGAGGAAGCCGGCGCTGATGCCCGTGGCGCGCCGGATCTCGTAGCGGAGGGGGCGGAGGGGGCTGGGGGCGGGGCGGACGGAGATGGGGGGAAAGACCGGGGAGGCGGCGGCGAGGGGGCGGACATCGTCGGTACGGCCGGCGCGCTCGGCCTGCGGCTGCCGGGCGTCGGGGTTCCTTGCCCCGGGGAGGAGGGTTCGGGTGCCGGTGATGGTCGATGTGGGCGTGCCCTTGCCGCCGGGCTGCGGCGTGGCGGCCGTCGCGGCTTTACGGGCGTTGGTGTCCGAGGTGGCCGTCGCGTCGGCGGAGCGCCCGCCTGCGGCTCCGGCGGGCGCCTCGCCGGAGCCGGTGGCGGCTGGGCCGTGCGCGCCGGATGCGGTGGTGCCGTTGTGCGCCGTGCCGCCGGTCGGCGAGGTCTCAGCGTCCGGCGACGCGTCGTGTGCTGGAGCGCCTGAGGTGGTCAGGGAACCGTCCGCCCCGGTCTCCTGATCGAGAGCGCGGCGGGCTGCGGTTTGCTCGCCGTCGGCGGTGCGCACCGGCTCCCGCGTCGAAGGGCCGGATTCCGCACGCCCTTCGTCGACCGGAAAGAGGCCGACCTCGGCCTGGCCCGTCGCCGGTGCCGACCGTTCGGCCGGCGCCCGTTGTCCCGATGCGTGCCCGACGGCCGTGGTGCTGTCCGGCAAGAGTCGCGACGCCGGGGTGTCCGGCTCCGGAACGGAGCGGTCAAGGGCTCCCGCGCCGGCTTCGGCCGCTGCCAGGTCGGTCGCCGTGACGCTCGATCCCATCGTCGACTCGGCCGCCGGCAAGTCGCCCGTCGCGGTCTCCTGCGACACCGTCGGCCTTGCGTGTTCCGGCGCCGGCGGGAAATCGTCCACGGCTCGGCCCAGGTCTTCGGTTGAGTCGCCGGGCATGGCCGGGGCGGGTTCGCGAGCGGAGAACGGGGCGGATTCCCGTGCCGTGACGCCGGACACCGCACGGTCGCGTTCCCTCCGTACGCGGCCGGCCAGGGCCTGCTCCCGCTCGCCGTGCGGGACGGCGGGCTCTGCCGGGTCCCACCCCCCCGGCCGGGCCTCCCGGTCCGTCGGCGATACATCCGGTACGGCCTGCTGGGGCTCGGCGAAGTGTGTCTCGATGTCGCTCTCGGCTCCGGCGCCCGGCCCCATGTCGCCTACTTCGTCGGCGAGTTGATGGACGAGGATGCCGTGGCGGAACGCGATCTCGCCGACGTCGGCGGTCGTGGTGCCGTACACCGAGAGGCGGTTGCCACCCTCGCGTACGACTTCGACGGAGCGGCGGGTGGTGCGTGCGTCCTTGGCGAGCAGGGCCGCAAGGCGCGGGGCGTGGGGGCTGCGGACGGCCACGCGCGGGCGCAGCCGGGTACGAGCGAAGGCCTTGGCCTCCTGATCGGCGACGAGTCTGCCGCTGTCGAGCGTGACGACCCGGTCGGCGGTGCGTGCGGCCTCCTTGGGGTCGGCCGTGGTGAAGAGCACCGTGCCGCCTTGGGTGGCGTGGGCGCGCAACATGCTGTGCAGCCATTGGGCCTCACGGGCGGAGAGACCGTCGGTGGGTTCGTCCAGGACGAGTGTGTGCGGGTCGGGCAGCAGGGCGCAGGCCAGGCCGAGTCTGCGGTCCATGCCGCGCGACAGTGTGCCGAGGCCTTCGTCGCGCAGGCTGACGAGGCCGACCACTTCGAGGACCTCGTCCGCGCGTCGGGCGGGAACTCCCGAGGCCGCGCACAGCATGCGCAGATGGCCACGGACCGAGCGGGCCGGGTGGCCCGGTACGTCACCGAGGAGGACGCCGACTTCGTGCGACGGATGGGCGATCCGGTGCAGGGGCCGGCCCCTGAAGTAGGTGATGCCACGCCCCTGTTGGAGCTCAAGCATCAGCTTGAGCGCCGTCGTCTTGCCCGCGCCGGCGCCCCCGAGGAGCGCGGTGACATATCCCGCGCGCGCTTCGAAGGAGACGTCGTCGACGGCGGGCGGATGCGCCTTGCGGGGATTACTGGTCAGTCCGAAGGCCTCGATCACCTGCAGCAAGATAGCGCGACATGTCCGGTTTTTTGTGTATAAGGCGGCTTGCACGGGTATGCCGCGTGGCCCGGACCCGCTCTTGTCCGCCGTTCGATGGACACTTCGCTCACTGTGAGCGACGGGCGCACGTCTCGTCCGGCGGGACCGTCGCCCCGGGTCTCACACCTCGGGGCGCAGCATCGGCGGGTTGAGCAGGGTGGCGCCGCCGGCCCGGAAGAGTTGGGCCGGCCTGCCGCCCTGGCGCGTGGTCGTACCGCCCGTGGGCACGAGGAATCCGGGAGTGCCGGTGACCTTGCGGTGGAAGTTGCGCGGGTCGAGCGCCACGCCCCACACCGCCTCGTAGACCCGGCGCAGCTCTCCCACGGTGAACTCGGGCGGGCAGAAGGCGGTGGCCAGCGACGAGTACTCGATCTTGGAGCGGGCCCGTTCCACACCGTCGGAGAGGATCTGGGCGTGATCGAAGGCGAGCGGTGCCACGGGTTCGCCGTCGCGGCCGTAGCCACCCTGCTGGAGCAGTTCCTCGACCGGGGCCCAGCGCGCGTTGCTGGCGTCGCCGCCGGCACGGGGTGCGGGCAGGTCGGGCGCGAGCGCGAGATGCGCGACGCTGACCACGCGCATGCGCGGGTCCCGCTCGGGGTCGCCGTAGGTGGCGAGCTGCTCCAGATGGGCTCCGTTGTCCTGGGCCGGGGCCGAGGGGTCGTGTGCGCACAGCCCGGTCTCCTCGGCCAGCTCGCGCGCCGCTGCCTGGGACAGATCCTCGTCGGCCCGTACGAAGCCGCCGGGCAGCGCCCAGCGCCCCTGGAAGGGGGGCTCACCCCTGCGTACCGCCAGCGCACACAGAGCATGGCGGCGCACGGTCAGCACGACCAGGTCCACGGTGACGGCAAAGGGCGGAAAGGCTGACGGGTCGTAGGGCATGCCGCGATCATAGTCGTCTGCCTGACGATAAACACTCCCTTCGCCGGCCGCTTCGATGGTGGTTCCGCTTCGTTCCGGTATGGGGCGCAGGGTCGCCTCCCGTCCGTCGGTCCGGTGGTGTCGTACGAGGTCATCCTCCTCTTCCGGGCGGTCACGCTCCCAGTTGCAGGCCTTCCGCCGCCGCCTCCACCATCGCGAGTCCCAGTCGGCTGATCCGCACGGCGAAGGGGGCGCCTGCGACGCGCAGTCCGCTGAGACCGAGTTCGCCGAGCGGGGCGCTCCGCACGGGGCGCAGAGTGACCGTGCGGGCGGGGGTGTCGGGGCGGATGCCGGCGAGGGAGGCGAGCAGCAGGACCACGGAGGCCGCGGCGGTGGCCGCCGGCCGGCAGGCCGCGGGATGCGGCAGGGGTGCGGAGCCGGCCGAGCGTTGCTCGCCGGCGAACATCTCGGGCATCCGGTGACCGAAGTGTTCCGCTGCTTCCAGGAGTCCTTTCAGCAGGCTTGAGGCTTCCTTCTCGTAGCCGGCCGCCGCCAGCCCGGCGACCGCGAGCGCGGTCTCCTGGACCCGCACTGCTCCGGTCCGGTGGCCGAACGGGTTGTGTCCCGCCTCTTTGGTGCCGAGGCTGCGCAGCCCCCAGCCCGCGTCCATGGCGGGGGTGCCGAGCAGCCGGGCGAGGTGTTCGGTGTGCACCTTGTCGAGCAGGCCCGGGGCGAGCCGGCCGCCGCCGAGCAGGCCCGTGTCGAGGAGGTGGACTGCGGTGGCGGCCAGGTGGGGCACGGGTCGGCCGTCCGGTGCCAGGGCCGCGGCCGGGCGTCCGCCGCCGCGGTCCTCCACCCAGAAGTCGGCCTGGAAGGCCGCCCGCAGGGTCTGGGCCCACTGGCGTAACTCCGTGGCGCCCGGTCTGTCGTAGGCATCGAGGAGATCGGCGCCGAGCAGCGCGGCGCGATGCGCGTGGGCCTGGGTCTCGCTGCGGGCCGGTCCTGCGGGGTACGGGTCGGGGAGGTAGGTGCCGTCGCCGACGGTGGTCCGCAGCCAGGTCAGGCAGCGCTCGGCCGCGGGCAGCAGTTCCTGTGTCTCCTGGTCGGGCAGCCCCCAGCGGCGGGCTTCGGCGAGCAGGACGGGGAAGAGCAGGGTGGCCTCCGTTCCGGTGCAGCTGGGTGGGAGGTGCGGGCCGGCGTCGCGTCGTGGGCCGGGGATCAGGCCGGTCCGGGGGCCTGGGCCCGGGAGCTGGGTGCGGGCCAGGGTGCGCAGGGTGCCCAGGGCGAGCCGGGTGCCCAGGGGCAACGTCATGCGGGCGGCGGCGAGGGCTTCGGCCGGGGCCATTCCACAGCGCCAGGGGGCGCCCGCCGCGAGGTAGGTGTCGGCGGGGTGTGCGGGGTCGCGCAGGAGCAGCGCCTGGAGATCGGCGACGGCCGAGTGCAACAGCGGGGCCACCCGGGGGTCGTCACCCGCCACCCGCGCGGGGGCGAGGGGGCTGGTCGCGGCGTGTCCGGCGGCCCGTAGGGGGCCTGCTCCTTCGGGCCGCACTCTCAGTTCCACGGCTGCCGTCCCGCCCGGTGGCAGTTCCAGTTCCCAGCGCAGCAGTCCGGCGGACGCCAGGGCGTCGGCGGGTGGCGGATCCGCGGTGACGCAGGCGGCGGCGTCGGCCGTGGCCCAGCGCAGACCCGAGTCGTGGACGCTGGCCGGGAGCTCGGGGCCGTGCGCGCCGGCGACGATGGCGCCGAGTTCCGCCAGGTCGGTGCCGAGGGCGACCTCCAGGGGCAGGCGCAGCGGGCGCAGGGCGGCGTTGCGGAGTGTGATCCGTTCGGTGCCGTCGGCGTGCCGTGTTCGTTCGACGACGACGTCGGGGTCGGGGCCGGCGGCCGGGGAGACGCGCAGCGTCCCCACGAAGCGAGCGCTGTCGGCTCCCGTCATCCCGGCCTGCACCGGCAGCGGCTCGCGGCCTGCCACGCGGACCTGGCAGCGGGAGAGCAGCCGCCTGCCGCCTCGGTAGAACCCGTCCAGTCCGCGGCCGGCCAGCTGCCCCGGCTCGCCGGAGATGGCGAGGCCGGGCAGGGCCACGCAGATCAGCGCGGTGTGCGTGGGCGGCAGCTCGGGCGCGGGGCGGTTGGCCGGGGGCGTGCGTGGCGGCGGTGCCGGTGCGGGCCGGCTCGGCCGGGGGGCGGGGGGCGATGGGGTCGCCCTGCCGGCGGGCCGGGCGGCGCACCCGTCGCCGCGAGCGGCCGGGGACTGAGGACCTGGGTCCGCGGGCGGCGGGAGTCGAAGGCCGGTGGGCTTCTGGGTGTGGGGACCGGCGCCGTCCGTCGGGAACGGCTCGCGATGACCCCGGGGCGGACGTTCGCCGGCGTCGGAGGTCGGAGTCGGCGGCTGGTGCATGAGGTGGCTTCTCCTGCGCTCGGTGCGCCTCGGACATGCGGGGCGGCCGGTGGGTCGCCCTGTGTGACAGGGGAGGTACGGCGGCAGGGCCCGTCCAGGCGTTCCGCCACTCAGGTGAACGGCAGGGGACTCGTCCGGGTCACGGCTCGTCCCGGGTAAGCCGACCGAGTGGTGGCGTGACCGACTGGCGACGGTGGCCGTCACGGCACTCCCTGACGCTCGGCACCGCCTCGGAAGTTCGGTCCGCCGACGTGCGGTGTGCCCTCCGGTCTTCGGCGGTGGACCGCCGGGCGTTCGAGCGAGGCCCGATGCCGGTCCGGACTCGCACCGGCCGGCGCTCATCCCTTCCCCTCGGGCTGCGGGCGCCCGCTGTCCGACGGGACGCCACCGGTCGTGGCGTCTCCCGGGCCCGCCGCACGCGTGCGCGTGGTGCCCGGGCCTCGGGTACCGGCCCGGTTGCCTTCGGCGGCGGACGATCGAGGGCGGGAGTCGGCCGGCCTCCGTCGATCGCTCTTCGCCCGGGCTGTGTGACGGCCGTCGTCGCCGTCGGCGCTGCGCGGGCGGCGCCGCCGCCGCTCCTTCGTACGGGAGTCAGGTCCGCGCCGCTGTTCGTCCGCCTGGGTGCCGGCTCCGGGTTCCAGGGCCGGGCTCTGCGCGGGCTCGGCGAGAGCGGTCTGCGTTGCCGGCTCCGCTCGCTCCGTGGCCTGCTGGGGCGTGCGCTGCGCGCTCTCCGCGCGCAGGCAGCGGCGGACCGCCTCGGGGTCGAGTCCTTCGTTGCATGCCTGGTGCAGCAGGCGGGCGAAGAGGTAGTCGGGATCCGCACCCAGCGCCATGGCCAGCGCCTCGCGCGCCTCCAGATCGTCACCCATGGACCAGGCGACCCAGCCCGCGAGGGTCAGTGGTGCGGCGGCGTGCTCGCCGTACGGCCCGACACAGCGGCGGGCCAGGGCGCGCCAGAGCCGGAGCGCCGGACCCGCCTCGTCGCCCTCCATCCAGGCGGCGGCCCTGTCGCGGGTCGTGCGGTCCTGGATTCCGAGGATCAGGGTCGCCGCCTCGTCGTCCCGGAGGAGGTCGTCGTCGCGCACGTCTGCCGGATGCGTGCCGGAGACCGGTGCGGCCGCGGCGAAGCGGCGGATGATCCGCTCGGCCAGGTCGAGGGTCTCGTCCGCCACCTCCTGGCGGGTCGTCTCGTCCAGGATGCGGGGCACCAGACTCATGCCGGCCGCGTCCAGGGCGATCTCCTGCTCCAGCGCGGCTGTGGCCTCCCAGGGCTGCAACCTGGCGCGCAACTCCCTCAGCGTGCCGCGCACCTGGAGGCCGGCGTAGGTGGCCGCCGCGGCGAGCACCGAGGTGCCGGGAAGGCCCATCGGCGAGCCGTCCTCGGGGCAGCAGCCCTTGACCGGGCAGCAGTACGACCAGAAGCGGCCGTCCGAGATGCACAGGGCCTCGATGACCGGCACGTCGAGGTTGCCGCACTCGATGCGCATGAGCTGGGCCAGCTTCTCCAGCCGCTGTTTGACGTCCCGGCCGGACTCTCCCGCGCCCGGTTCCTGGCAGACGTAGGCCACCATCCGCTCGGGCCGGGTGCCGCGCCGCTCACTGCCGGTCATCAGCCCGCGGGCCAGCTGCCGGGCGGCTGCCTCCCAGTCCTCCTCGTTCGCGGGGATGCCGAGCCGGGCTCGGCCGCCGAACCTGCCGCGGCCGCCACGGTCGTGCAGGGCGACGAGCACCATGCTGTCCTCCGGGCGGTAGCCGAGCAGATAGGGCAGGGCGTCGGCGAGTTCTGCCGGGGTGCGCAGGGTGACTTGTGCGGAGTGCTCGGTCGGTCCGGTCGACGGCTCCTGCCCCGAGATGTCGTTGCTTTCGAAGGGTCCGGCGGCTTCGCTGTGATTCGTCATGCGCCGACGATCTCGCGGATCTTGAGATTCCGCTTGGGCCTGTGGATAAGTCGAATCAGGGACACGACAAGACCGATCGTGTTGCCCACAGATCCGACCCGGGCTGGCCCGGTTGTCGGTCCCGTCCTGTTGTATGGAACGCATGGAGCACACGAGCAACGCGGATCTCCGGGCCCAGGCCGACGCCGTCCTCGCCCGGCTCGTCGGGGATGCCACGGGCGCAGCCCGGCTGCGCGAGGACCAGTGGCGGGCGATCGAGGCACTCGTCGCCGACCGGCGCCGGGCCCTGGTCGTGCAGCGCACGGGATGGGGCAAGTCCGCGGTGTACTTCGTGGCGACCTCGCTGCTGCGGGCCAGAGGAAGCGGGCCCACGGTGATCGTCTCGCCGCTGCTCGCCCTCATGCGCAACCAGGTGGACGCGGCGGGCCGGGCCGGGATCCACGCCCGCACCATCAACTCCGCCAACACCGAGGAGTGGGAGAGCGTCCAGGCCGAGATCGCGGCGGGCGACGTGGACGTGCTGCTCGTCTCGCCCGAGCGACTGAACAACCCCGACTTCCGCGACCAGGTGCTGCCCAAGCTGTCCGCGGCCACCGGCCTGCTGGTGGTGGACGAGGCCCACTGCATCTCCGACTGGGGCCACGACTTCCGCCCCGACTACCGCCGGCTGCGCACCATGCTCGGCGACCTCCCGCCCGGCGTCCCCGTGCTGGCCACCACCGCCACGGCCAACGCGCGGGTGACCGCGGACGTCGCCGAACAGCTCGGCACGGGCGGCACGTCCGACGCCCTGGTACTGCGCGGGCCGCTGGACCGGGAGAGTCTGAGCCTCGGCGTGCTGCGGCTCCCGGACGCCACGCACCGGATGGCCTGGCTCGCCGACCATCTCGACGAGCTGCCGGGCTCCGGCATCATCTACACGCTCACCGTCGCCGCCGCCGAGGAGGTCACCGCCTTCCTGCGGCAGCGCGGACACGCCGTCGCCTCGTACACGGGCAAGACGGAGAACGCCGAGCGGCAGCAGGCGGAGGACGACCTGCTCGCCAACCGCGTCAAGGCCCTGGTCGCCACCTCCGCGCTCGGCATGGGCTTCGACAAGCCGGATCTCGGTTTCGTGGTCCACCTCGGCTCGCCCTCCTCCCCCATCGCCTACTACCAGCAGGTCGGCAGGGCAGGCCGCGGCGTCGCACACGCCGAGGTCCTGCTGCTGCCGGGCAAGGAGGACGAGGCGATCTGGCAGTACTTCGCATCGCTGGCCTTCCCCTCCGAGGACCTGGTCCGGCGCACCCTGGACGTCCTCGCCCGCGCCGAGGGGCCCCTGTCGCTGCCCGCCCTGGAACCGCTGGTCGAGCTGCGCCGCTCACGCCTGGAGACCATGCTGAAGGTCCTCGACGTGGACGGCGCGGTGCGCCGGGTCAAGGGCGGCTGGATCGCGACCGGGCAGCCGTGGTCGTACGACGCCGAGCGCTACGCGTGGGTGGCCCGGCAGCGCGCGGCCGAGCAGCACGCGATGCGTGAGTACGCGGCCACCACCGAGTGCCGGATGGAGTTCCTGCAGCGCCAGCTGGACGACGAGGGCGCCAAGCCCTGTGGCCGCTGCGACAACTGTGCGGGAGCGCGCTTCGCCTCCGGCCTGTCCACGGCGGCCCTGGACGCCGCGCGGAGCGACCTGGGCCGTGCGGGGGTGGAAGTGGAGCCCCGTCGCATGTGGCCGACCGGCCTCCCGGCCATCGGAATCGACCTCAAGGGGCGGATCCCGGCCGCTGAACAGGCCTTGCAGGGGCGGGCTCTGGGTCGCCTCTCGGACATCGGCTGGGGCAACCGGCTGCGTCCGCTGCTCGCGCCGCAGACGCCGGACGCCGCGGTGCCGGACGACGTGGCGCGAGCCGTGGTCGACGTGCTCGCCGACTGGGCCCGAGGGCCCGGCGGCTGGGCCTCCGGTGCGTCCGACGCCCCGCCCCGGCCGGTGGGCGTGGTCACCGTTGCCTCGCGCAGCCGGCCCCTGCTGATCCACTCCTTGGGCACCCGTATCGCAGAGATCGGCAGGCTCCCGCTGCTCGGGGCGGTGGAATACGCCGGGGACGTCCCCCGGGTGGGGCGCAGCAACAGCGCTCAGCGGCTGAAGGCCCTCGACGGCGCGTTGACGGTGCCGCCCGCCCTGGCGTCGGCACTCGCCGAGGCGCACGGTCCGGTGCTGCTCGTCGACGACTTCACGGAGACGGGCTGGACGCTGGCGGTCGCGGCACGCCTGCTGCGGAAGTCCGGGGCGCGCGGTGTGTTGCCGCTGGTACTCGCCGTCCAGGGATGAGCTGTGCGTCGCCGCTGGTCCTCGCCGAGGATCGACCGACGCGCCGCCGCTGGTCCTCGCGGTCCAGAGGTGGACGCGCAACCGTTCGCGGGCGCGGGGGACCATGGCCGGCGGCATCAGGCGTCGACAGTCGAACCCTTGGGTAGGGATATAAGCCACGCACCACCAGATAACAGCCGGTGGCCCCAATTGCTCGTTGCCGCATCCAAGTTCGACAGGAAGAATTGAGGTCCGCTACCCGCACGGTCCGTCCGTCATCCGGTTGGGCTCCGTTGCGGTGCGCGCTCCCCCGAATCCGACCTCGCCCTCAGTGTGGGCGCGTAGCCGAAGGGAGGAACGTGACCTTCGGATTCGCCTCGTCCTCGGCGGCCTCGTTGTCGACGTCCGCGTCCGCCGCTTCCGCCAGTCGCCTGCTTGAGCCGGCGGAGTGGGCCTCCGCCGGAATCCCGCTGCTGCGCAACCCCCGTGAGGTCGTCAGCGGGCTGCATGCCCGCCATCAGCCGAAGCCGCTCACGGCGATCGTGGCCGTGCTCGATCCGGACGAGCGGCTGCGGGCCAGCGCCTCGTTCACGCGCCGTCCGGCCCCGGCCGACGGCTGGATGTTCCGCAACGCACTGCTGGCCCAGCTCCGCCGGGTGATTCCGCATGACCTGCGTCGCCGCACCCCTGTGCGCACGGCCATCCTGCTCTACTGCCGCGAGGGCGACGCGCGTTGGACCGAGGAGGACGGCGCCTGGATGTGGGGACTGCGCGACGCCTGCACGCTGCACGGGCTGCGCTGCGGGGCGTACATCACGCTGACGCACGACGGCTGGCAGGTGCTCGGCGAGGGACGCGGTGGACGCCGGCCCAACGCGGACTCCCCGCCGGAGCCCTTCGCCACGTCGGAGGCGCCACCGCTCATATCGCGCACCGGTGGCCCGGTCTCCGATGTTCTGCGCCGCGCGGCGGCTCGCTGAACGGCGCGACGCCGGCTGTACGACGCCTCCGTCCCGCGACCGGCCGGCACCAGCGGCACACCCGGCTGACGTACGACGACTGTGGCGAACCGGCGTGCGCCGCGAGCGGCCCCGAGGAGGACGAGCGGGCTCACGCGTCGAGCCCGGCCGACCTGCGAGAGCCGCTCCCGGCGTGACCCGGCACGCTCACCTCGTCCATGGCCGCGCGGGCAGGGACGTGCCGTCCGGCCCCGGTATGCGCCGCCGCGACGGCCTGGATCAGGCCCGCCGGACGATCCCTGCGCCCCTCGGGGTGCCCGGGAGAGCCGCCTCAGCGGCGGAACGGCCGCGGCCCGTCGTCCGGGCATGCCGAAAGCCGCACCATGCGGATTCCGCCGGAACGACTCCCCCGACACCCCGGTGCCCCAAGGTGCCTGGCGCGGCTCAGACGCCGGCGCCCAGCACCGAGTTGATCTGCTGCGGGTCGCCGCAGACGATCAGCAGCGCACCGGCCCGAGCGTGGGCCAGCGGGAGGGCGGAGGCAGCGGCGGAGGCAGGACCTCCGTTGACGGCCACGACGACGACCGGGCGGGACGCGGCACGCGAGGCGATGGCGGCATCCGTGTAGAAGACGTCGTCACCGGCGTCGTGCTGCGCCCAGTAGGGCGCTTCGCCGAAGGACAGCTCGTGCTCGGCCCAGGGGTGCTGGGCACCCGTGGTGATCACAAGCACGTCGCCGGGGGCACGGCCCGAGTCCAGGAGCAGGTCCACCGCCTCTTCGGCGGCGTCGAGCGCGCCCTCGGCGGAGGCCGGGATCAACTGGATCTGCGGGCTCGCCGCGGTGGCGGCGGGAGTGGCCGGGCCGGAGGGGCCAGGCTGGGCCGGAGCCACGTCACGCGGCGCGCGCTGCACCGGTGGCGCGGGCCGCGGAGGGCCGGGACGACCGGGGCGGGCCGGAGCCGCGGGGCGGGGACCGGGTACGGGGCGTGGGGTCGGCGCGGTACGGCTGCTGGCCGGAGTGGCGCGGGGACCCTGGGCACTCTCGTGAATCTGAGGCTCCTCGGGAATGAGAGGCATGAGCTGATATTTATCAAACATTGGTGCGGCGCGGATGACCGGGTGGCACATCAGTGCGAGCGGAACCGTCAGAAATCGAAGCCGAGCTGACCCTCAATTTCCGGAACGCTTCCGTCCGCCCAGCTGCGGACCTTCTTGAGGTGCCGCCACTGAGGCAACGCATCAAGATACGCCCACGACAGGCGGTGGTGCGGGGTGGGCCCCCACTCCTCCAGAGCAGCCTTGTGCACGGGCGACGGATACCCGACGTTGTCCGCAAATCCGAAGTGTGCATGGTCGATACCCAGTTCGGCCATCATTTTGTCGCGCTGAACCTTGGCGATCACCGACGCCGCCGCGACAGCCACACACGATCGATCGCCCTTGATCACCGTGCGCACCTTCCAGGGGGCGCCGAGGTAGTCGTGCTTCCCGTCGAGGATCACGGCGTCGGGGCGGACCGGCAGGGCGTCCAGCGCACGGACCGCGGCAAGCCGCAGCGCGGCCGTCATCCCCAGGTCATCGATCTCCTCGGGAGAAGCATGCCCCAGCGCATAGGACGTCACCCATGACCGCAGGGCCTCGGCGAGTTCCGTACGCCGCTTGATCGTCAGCAGCTTGGAGTCCGTCAGCCCCTCGGGCGGGCGGCGGAGTCCGGTGATCGCCGCGCAGACGGTGACAGGCCCGGCCCAGGCGCCGCGCCCCACCTCGTCAACACCGGCAATGACCTTCGCTCCGGTCGTGGCGCGCAGGGAGCGCTCGACGGTGTGAGTAGGTGGTTCGTACGGCATGGCGCCCTTAGCCTACGCCGCCGGGATCACCGTGCGACACCCCGGTCGCCGGACCGGCACCGAGAGTGCCGGCGCCGGGGATCAGGTTCCGTAGGGCCGCAGCAGCGGGAGCATCAGCTGGTCGACCAGCTCTTCGAGATCGCGATCGTTCCATTCGCTCGCGCACATCTTCGATCGGTACATCATCATGGCCGGGATGGCGTCGTAGACATATCCGTTGGCCGCGTCCGAACGAACCTCCCCTCGCTCTATCCCACGGGTGATGACGGCGCGAAGCAGCTCGACGGTCGGCTCCACCACACTCCCGATGATCACTTCCTCGAAGCGCTCCGCTTGCATGTGATCACATTCGTGAATGACGGAGCGCAGCGCGACGCCGGGCCGCGAGTACATGATCTGCCGCACCTGCCGGCACAGGGCGAGGAGGTCCTCGCGCACGCTTCCGCGGTCCGGGGCCTTCTCCACCCGGGGCAGTCCGGACACCAGGGCATCCGCGACCAGATCCTCCTTGGAGGGCCAGCGGCGATAGACCGCGGCCTTGCCGGTCTGGGCGCCGGCCGCGACGCCCTCCATGGTCAGCCCCTTCCAGCCGACCGTGCTGAGCTGTTCCAGGGCGGCGTCCAGGATCGCGCGCTCCAGTACCGCACCGCGCCGACGAGGGGAAGCCGTACGGGCAGGCGCGGCCGTCCAGCGCGAGGTAACCATCTGTGTTTCTCCAGCATGCAAGGGAAGCGGGGATTCCGGGGCAGTGGCGCCGCGCTGCAGCAACGGGGGACGCGGGACGCGGCGCGCGATTAAGTGAACGCTTGCGTTCACTGTTGAGGACTCACTACCGTGGGTGCGACAGTGAACGCGAGCGTTCACTAATGCCTGTATGGGGGACCCATAGTGACGACCTCTCAGCTGCTCCAGGACGACCAGAAACCGGGCGTGGCCCGCCGGGAGGGGCATCCCGGCATCGCACTCACCGTCATCGCGGCTTGCCAACTCATGGTGGTACTCGACGCGACGATTGTGAACATCGCGCTCCCGCACATTCAAGACGCGCTCAAGTTCAGTACCACCGACCTGACTTGGGTGGTCAGCGCCTACACGCTCACCTTCGGCGGCCTGCTGCTGCTCGGTGCGCGGGCCGGTGACATCCTCGGCCGCCGCCGAGTGTTCATGGCCGGCATCCTGCTGTTCACCTTCGCCTCGCTGCTGGGCGGTCTGGCCCAGGAACCCTGGCAGCTGCTGGCCGCACGGGCCCTGCAGGGTGTGGGCGGCGCGATCGCCTCGCCCACGTCGCTGGCGCTGATAACGACGACCTTCCCCGAAGGTCCCGAACGCAACCGGGCCTTCGGCGTGTTCGCCGCCGTGTCCGCGGGCGGTGGCGCCATCGGCCTGCTCGCGGGCGGCATGCTCACCGACTGGCTCGACTGGCGGTGGGTGCTGTTCGTCAACGTGCCCATCGGCGTGCTGATCGCCTCGCTCGCGCCGCTGTACATCAACGAGTCCCAGCGGCATCCGGGACGCTTCGACATCACCGGTGCACTGACTTCCACGGTCGGCATGGCCTCGTTGGTGTACGGGTTCATCCGCGCGGCGGAGGACGGCTGGCGTGACGGCCTCACCATCGGCTCCTTCGGCGCGGCCGTGGTGCTGCTGCTCGCCTTCGTCTTCACGGAGATGAGGGCGAAGGAGCCGATCACCCCGCTCCGGATGTTCGCCGACCGGAACCGCTGGGGCACGTACGTGATCATGCTGAGCCTGGCCGCGGCGATGTTCGGCATGTTCTTCTACATCGTGCTGTTCGTGCAGAACGTGCTCGGCTACAGCGCCATCAAGGCCGGTATCGCCTTCCTCCCCGTGACCGTCGCGATCGCGGTCGGCGCGGGTCTGTCCCAGCGTTTCCTGCCGGCTCTCGGCCCCAAGACGTTCATGATGACCGGTTCGGCACTCGTGATGATCGGGCTCGTCTGGCAGACCTTCATCCGGCCCGACAGCACCTATGTGGGCGGAGTGCTGGGCCCCATGCTGGTGTTCGGCTTCGGCATGGGCCTGAACTTCGTGACGGCCACCGTCACCGCCGTGTCGGGTGTCGCCCAGCACGAGGCCGGCGCGGCTTCCGGACTGCTCAACGCCATGCAGCAGGTCGGTGGTTCGCTCGGACTGTCGATCCTGACGACCGTCTTCGGGTCGGCCAGCACGGACGAGGCGAAGAAGCAGCTGCCGAAGTTCCTCGCCGGCGCCACACCGGAGCAGAAGGCGCAGTTCGCCAAGACGCACCAGTTGCCGGCTCCCTGGGGGCACGACGTACTCGCCCACGGCATCTCGACCGCCTTCATACCGGCAGCCGCGATGGCCGGGCTGGGCTTCCTGACCGCCTGGCTGGTACTGAGGGTCCGCAAGGACGACCTCGACTCCCTCACGGGCGCGGCGGGCCCGCACATCGGCTGAACCGGGCCGTGCCGCGCGAAGCCGCGGCCGGCCGGACCGCCGCCGGGGGACGGACGGCGCACGCGGCGGTCCGGCCGGCCGCACCACGGCCACCCGCGCACGCCACAGCGCCAGCAGCAGGGCCAGGCAGAGAGCCAGGCCCTGCCTCAGGCCCAGCTCCGACACCGGCACCTCCGGCTCCGGCAAGGCGAACGCCATCTCGCGCCCCCTCCCTCGCTCGTCGTCACCTCTCCGCCACCCCTGCGATCACAGGAGAGATGGGCGGCGGATACCGGAAGAACGCACGACGGTCACAGAGAGTTCCGGGCGGGCACGGAGAGTTTCCGATCGCCCAGGTGTACGGCGATCACGCGGACAGCGGGAGCCGTCAGACGCCGGTGGGCACCCAGTCCGGGAATGCCTCGGTACGCCGCACCCACTCGGCGGGCGGTGCCCCGGCCTTGCCGGCGGCGAGCACGCCACCCACGATCGCGCAGGTCGTGTCGACGTCCCCGCCGACCTGGGCGGTCGTCCAGAACGCCGTCTCGTAGTCACCGAGGGACCGGGCGGCGGACCAGAGGGCGAAGGGGACGGTGTCGTGGGCGGTCGTACGGCGTCCGCAGCCCAGGACGGCCGCGACGGTGGCCGCGTCGCCGTAGTCGAGCATGTCCCGGGCGCGGCGGAGGCCCTGGCCGACCGCGCTCTTCGGCACGAGGGCGATGACGCCGTCGAGGAGGGTCTCGGGGGTGGGCGGCCCGTCCGGCGAGCCGGCCAGTGCCGCCGCGGCGGCCACGGCCATCGCCCCGACCACGGCCTCCCGGTGCTGGTGCGTGGGATAGGCCGAGATCTCCGCCTGGTGGGTCGCCTGCTCGGGGTCGTTCGCGTACCAGGCACCCAGGGGCGCGATACGCATCGCCGCGCCGTTGCCCCAGGACCCCTGTCCGTTGAAGAGTCCGGCGGCCAGCCGGCGCCAGTCCTCGCCCTCCCGGACCAGGCGCAGCAGCCGGTTGACGGCGGGGCCGTAACCCCGGTCGAAGTCGTGGTGCTCGGCGAAGGAGCGGGCGAGCGCGTCCTGGTCGACGCGGTGGTGGGTGGCGAGGATGGCAACCACGGAGCAGGCCATCTCGGTGTCGTCCGTCCACTGCCAGGGGCCTGCGGGCAGCTCGCGGCGTTTCAGTAGCGGGTAGTTCGCGGGGACGAAGAACTGGGAGCCCAGCGCGTCCCCCACGGCCAGCCCGTGCAGGCTCGCCAGGGCGCGCTCCAGGCGCCCGAGGGAAGAGGAGTCAGCGGTCATCGCTCTGCCACTCTATCCGGTCACCCAGTAGGGGACAGGCTCGCGCCAGCGTTCGAAAGGTCGGTCGAGCGTGTACTTGCCGTCCTCTCCCAGAACGAGCATCCGCATCTCGGCGTTCCCGGGATTGCAGAGGGACTCGAATTCCGCGACCGTCCAGTGGAACCAGCGCATGCAGAACAGCCGCATCGCAAGCCCGTGGGTCACCAGGAGGACGTTCGGAGGGTGGTCGGGCGCCTCGAAACTGCGGAACAGGCTCTCCAGGAAGCCGCCGACCCGGTCGTACACGTCGGCGCCGGACTCGCCCTGGGGAAACCTGAAGAAGAAGTGGCCGTACGCGTCGCGGTAGGCCTTCTGCAGGCGCACATCGTCGCGGTCCTGCCAGTTGCCCCAGTCCTGCTCGCGCAGTCGGGGTTCCTCCCGGACGCGTATGAGGTCGGGGTCGAGGTCGAAGGCGCGGAGCGTCTCGTGGGTGCGGCGGTACGGGGAGACGTACACGCTCACGGGCTCCCGGCCGAACACCTCGCGGAGCTGTCTGCCGGTCTCCTCGGCCTGCCGCCGGCCGCGCTCGGTCAGCGCGAGGGCGTGGTCGGGTTCGCGCTCGTACACGGAGTCGTCAATGTTGCCGGTTGACTCGCCGTGCCGGACAAGGACGATGCGCCGTGGTCGTGCCATGCCAAAACCCTAGATCGAACGGCGGACGATCGAGCACTCGCTCCGCCCCTGTACGGCGTAGGTCACACGTTTCGTGCGTCCCGGGCCACTTCCGGAGCCTCCCTGCGGCGGCATCGGGCAGTGCGTTTGCTGATCAGACCCATCATGACTCAGACCGTCCAGGACGGCTCAAGATCCACGATGTCCCCGGAGAGTGCCGCGACGTCCGCCTCGGTCTGGGCGCGCAGGGCGAGACGCTCCACGCGCTCCGTGCGGTACTTGCCGTGCTCCGCCGCCGCCCGCCACATCGACAGGATGAGGAACTCCTGCTCCGGGGCCTCGGCGAACATGCCGCGGATCATGCCGGGTGAGCCGGCCATCGCCGGGTTCCAGACCTTCTCCTGCATGAGCGTGAAGTGCTCGACGCGCTCCTCATGGACCCGGCACAGGGCCACGCGGATCAGATCGGCGTCGGTGAAGCGCGGCTCGAAGCCCGTCTTCACATCGAAGCGGTACTCGAACAGCTTGACCTGGGCGTCCTTGAACGTGCCGGACTGGGCGGCGGCCAGGCGGTCGTGGGAGCGGGCCATGAAGGAGTCGTAGAAGGCACGGCTCTCCCAGAAGGCGAAGATGTGCGCGACCCCCTGCCGCTGCCGGCTCCAGCCCCCGCCCTGTCCCCGAAATCCCGGCTCCCCCGGAAGCCCCGCCCATTTTCGCTGCCCCCGCTCGAAGCCCCGGCGGTCCACCACGGCGCAGCGAATCCACTTGACCAGCACCGCGCCATCGTAAGGCCAGCGGGCATGGCGCCGGTCACGCTCGGGCGGAGATCGCCCGCGCGTGCGCCCCCGCGCGCGTGGCACGATGGACAAGAAACCCCGGCTGAAGGGGAGTTGGGGTCGAGCTAGCCACAGGGGGAAGGGGAAGCCTGGTGACCGGCTTCAGCAAGGGAATCCGCAAGGTGGAGGTCGCGCTCAAGTGGGACCCCAGTCCGGCGGGTCAGCCGCCGACCGATCTCGACATCGTCGCCGCGACGTTCGTGTCGGGTGACGCGTACGGGGCTCCGGCCTATCTGGTGCACTTCGACAGCCGTTCGCCGGACGGCACGATTCTCCTGAACCGAGACAGCACGGACGGCAGGGGCTTCGGCTGGGACGAGATCATGACGCTCGAACTGGACCGTCTGGACGGCCGCTACGCGCGTGTGGTGGTGGGTGTCGTCATCCAACAGCGGTCCGGGGACAGGACGTTCGGCAACGTGCTGAATCCCGCCGTACGCGTCCGGGAGGGCTACACCGTGCTCGCCGAGGACGACTTCGGTTCGGTCCTCGGGTCGACGGCCGCCACTTTCGCCGAGTTCGTGCGGGACGGCTCCGGGGAGTGGACCTTCCGTCCCGGGCTGCACGGCTTCGACGAGGATCCGGCGACCTTCACCCAGGTCATGGGCCGGGCGCACCAGCCCTGACGTCCGCGTTCCGCACGGGCATGAAGTGGCACACGATCGAACATGAGTAAGGGGCGCCGGCCATGGGCCGGCGCCCCTTACTTCAGGAACGGCGTGTCATCAGCTGCAGCCGCTGGTCGAGCCGCAGCCCTCGCAGATGTAGCAGGAACCGGCCCGCTGCATCTTCGTACCGCAGGAGAAGCACAGCGGGGCGTCGGCCTGGATGCCCAGCTGCATCTCCACCAGCTCGGCGCTGGTGTGCGCCTGCCTCGGGGCGGGCTTGGCCGCCTCGGACTCGGCCTTCGGCGTGGCGACCGCCTTCAGCTCCTGGGCGCGCGGCGCCGACTGGGCGAGGCCCTCGACGTCGACCTCGTCCTCGTCCTCGGCAGGCTCGTAGGAGCCGGTCTCCAGGTGACGCCGACGCTCTTCGGCGGAGTGGATGCCGAGCGCGGAGCGCGTCTCGAAGGGCAGGAAGTCCAGCGCCAGGCGGCGGAAGATGTAGTCGACGATCGACTGCGCCATCCGCACGTCCGGGTCGTCCGTCATGCCGGCCGGCTCGAAGCGCATGTTGGTGAACTTCGAGACGTACGTCTCCAGCGGCACGCCGTACTGGAGGCCCACGGAGACGGCGATGGAGAAGGCGTCCATCATGCCCGCGAGAGTCGAACCCTGCTTGGACATCTTCAGGAAGACCTCACCGAGACCGTCGTCCGGGTAGGAGTTGGCGGTCATGTAGCCCTCGGCACCGCCGACCGTGAAGGACGTGGTGATGCCGGGACGGCCCTTGGGCAGGCGCTTGCGGACCGGACGGTACTCGACGACCTTCTCGACGGCCTCACGGATCGTCGCCTCGGTCTTCGCGGTCACCTCGGCCTTCTCGTCCTCCTTCTTCTTGGCGGAGAGCGGCTGGCCGACCTTGCAGTTGTCGCGGTAGATCGCGAGCGCCTTGACGCCCAGCTTCCAGGCCTCGAAGTAGATCTCCTCGACCTCCTCGACGGTCGCCGTCTCCGGCATGTTGACCGTCTTGGAGATGGCGCCGGAGATCCACGGCTGGATCGCGGCCATCATGCGGACGTGGCCCATCGGGGAGATGGCGCGCTCGCCCATGGCGCAGTCGAACACCTCGTAGTGCTCGTGCTTGAGGCCGGGAGCGTCGATCACGTTGCCGTGCTCGGCGATGTGGGCGACGATCGCCTCGATCTGCTCCTCCTGGTAGCCCAGGCGGCGCAGGGCCTGCGGGACGGTGCCGTTGACGATCTGCATCGAGCCGCCGCCGACCAGCTTCTTGAACTTCACCAGAGCCAGGTCGGGCTCGACACCGGTGGTGTCGCAGGACATCGCGAGGCCGATGGTGCCGGTCGGCGCGAGGACGGACGCCTGGGAGTTACGGAAACCGTTCTTCTCGCCGAGGCGCAGAACGTCCTGCCAGGCCTCCGTGGCGGCGGCCCAGACGGGGGTGTCCAGGTCGTCCATGCGGACGGCGTCGACGTTGGCGTCGGCGTGCTGCTTCATGACGCGGTTGTGGGCGTCGGCGTTGCGGGCGTAGCCGTCGTAGGTGCCGACGACCGCGGCCAGCTCGGCGGAGCGGCGGTAGGCCGTGCCGGTCATCAGGGAGGTGATGGCGCCGGCCAGGGCGCGGCCGCCGTCGGAGTCGTAGGCGTGGCCGGTCGCCATCAGCAGGGCGCCGAGGTTGGCGTAGCCGATGCCGAGCTGGCGGAACGCGCGCGTGTTCTCGCCGATCTTCTGGGTCGGGAAGTCCGCGAAGCAGATCGAGATGTCCATCGCGGTGATGACCAGCTCGACGACCTTCTGGAAGCGCTCGGCCTCGAAGGACTGGTTGCCCTTGCCGTCGTCCTTCAGGAACTTCATCAGGTTCAGCGAGGCCAGGTTGCAGGACGTGTTGTCCAGGTGCATGTACTCGCTGCACGGGTTCGACGCGGTGATCCGGCCGGACTCGGGGCAGGTGTGCCAGTTGTTGATGGTGTCGTCGTACTGGATGCCCGGGTCGGCGCAGGCCCATGCGGCCTCGGCGATCTTGCGGAAGAGGGCCTTGGCCTCGACCTCTTCGATGACCTCGCCGGTCAGGCGGGCGCGCAGACCGAACTGGGCGCTGTTCTCGACCGCCTTCATGAACTCGTCGTTCACGCGGACCGAGTTGTTGGCGTTCTGGTACTGGACGGACGTGATGTCGTCGCCGCCCAGGTCCATGTCGAAGCCCGCGTCGCGCAGGACGCGGATCTTCTCCTCCTCCTTGACCTTGGTCTCGATGAAGTCCTCGATGTCGGGGTGGTCGACGTCGAGCACGACCATCTTGGCGGCGCGGCGGGTGGCACCACCGGACTTGATGGTGCCGGCGGAGGCGTCGGCGCCGCGCATGAAGGAGACCGGGCCGGAGGCGTTGCCGCCGGAGGAGAGCAGCTCCTTGGAGGAGCGGATGCGGGAGAGGTTCAGGCCGGCGCCGGAGCCGCCCTTGAAGATCATGCCCTCTTCCTTGTACCAGTCGAGGATCGACTCCATGGAGTCGTCGACGGACAGGATGAAGCAGGCGGAGACCTGCTGGGGCTGCGGGGTG
Organism: Streptomyces sp. NPDC046727; assembly: GCF_040645635.1. Lineage (NCBI taxonomy): Bacteria > Bacillati > Actinomycetota > Actinomycetes > Kitasatosporales > Streptomycetaceae > Streptomyces > Streptomyces sp. NPDC046727. The sequence goes on along the minus strand of NZ_JBEYYR010000003.1, from coordinate 2,703 downwards.
CCGACGTTGAACCAGACGGGGCTGTTGAAGCTGAAGATCTGGTGCAGGAGGGCGTACGCCAGCTCGTGCTCGAAGATCTCGGCGTCGGCGGGCGAGGCGAAGTACTTGTAGTCCTCGCCGGCCTTCCGGTACGTCTTCACGATGCGGTCGATCAGCTGCTTGAGGCTGGTCTCGCGCTGCGGGGTGCCGACGGCACCGCGGAAGTACTTGCTGGTGACGATGTTGACCGCGTTCACCGACCAGAAGTCGGGGAACTCGACGCCACGCTGCTCGAAGTTGACCGAGCCGTCGCGCCAGTTGGTCATGACGACGTCACGGCGCTCCCACGTCACCTCGTCGTACGGGTGCACGCCGGGGGTGGTGTGGATGCGCTCGATACGCAGCCCCTTGGTGGCCTTGGTGCCCTTGGCTCGGGAACCTCGTGCCGGACCGCTCGCCGTCTCTGTCATGCCGCCTCCCTGTACGGGCAAAAACGCCCTGAAGTGCCCATTTGTTCCCGTGGGCACGTGTTTCTGTCTGGCGTTGCGGGCACCCTCAGCTGCCGCCCGCAACAGGTCTTCGTTCGCCGCCTCCCGGCCGGAACCGGCGTCTCCGCCCTGTTCCGGCCCGCCGGTCAGTCGGCGGCGTGGGCGGGCACGGGGACCTGAGTGGTCCCGCCGGGCCCGCGGTTGTCTTCCTGGCTCCCCGCGCCCGCGTCTTCGTCGTCCGCGGCGGGGTCCCGCGTCGCCTCCCTCAGCTCCGCGATGGCGGCCTCGAAGTCCTCAAGCGAGTCGAACGCCCGGTAGACGGAGGCGAACCGGAGATAGGCGACGAGGTCGAGCTCCTGCAACGGGCCGAGTATGGCCAGGCCCACGTCGTGGGTGGTCAGCTCGGCGCTTCCGGTCGCGCGCACCGCCTCCTCGACCCGCTGCCCGAGCTGGGCGAGTGCGTCCTCGGTGACAGGCCGTCCCTGGCACGCCTTGCGCACGCCGTTGATGACCTTGGTACGACTGAAAGGCTCGGTGACGCCGGACCGCTTGACCACCATGAGCGAGCACGTCTCCACGGTCGTGAAACGACGGGAGCAGTCAGGGCACTGGCGGCGCCGGCGGATGGACGTGCCGTCGTCGGTCGTACGACTGTCGACCACGCGGCTGTCGGGGTGCCTGCAGAAGGGGCAGTGCATGTTCTCCAACCCTCCTCACAGCAGACTCGTCAGCCTCGCCGGACCCGAGGGCCCCGCGAAGCAGCCCTAAGCATAGGCGATCGCCGAGCCTTCTCCGACCGGGGGACCACAACTTGTGGGCTGCGGTAGCCATCCAACCACTAGATGTGGGGATTGACTCATACGGCGAGGCAGACACGCGTGTCGCGAGGAAACGGCCACCGAGGGAAACTGCGGCGACCAGCGCGGACACGCGGGCGCCGCGCTGCGTCGCCGTGGCGGTTGCGGGGATACCGTGGGCGCTACACGGAGGACGCGTGGCACTCCCGCGCAGAAAGACCCCCGGGTCCCGGACTGCGGGATTCCGGATGGCAGACTGGGGACGCGGCCCACGAGGCGGGCAACCCCAGCGGTGAAGAGTACAACAATGGGCACTTTTGCCCGCCAGATGTCGCGCTAGCCATACACCCAGACACATGATCGCGTCAGGCGAAACGCACTTTTTCACTCGAACGTGTGTTTGGCGCAACCTTTCGAAAGCAACTACCGTTGTGCAGCAGGGAGACCATCGAGAGGGGCCGACGTGACCACCACCGCAGACAGTGCCACCATCACCGCCCAGGACCGCTCCCAGGGCCGAGTCGAGCCGGTACACGCGATGAACGAAGCCACGAATCCCGAGGGACACAAGCGCTCCCTGCCGGGCCGACCTCCAGGCATCCGGGCGGACAGCTCGGGGCTCACCGACCGGCAGCGCCGGGTCATCGAGGTCATCAGGGACTCCGTCCAGCGACGCGGCTACCCGCCGTCGATGCGGGAGATCGGCCAGGCCGTGGGCCTCTCCAGCACGTCTTCCGTCGCCCACCAGCTGATGGCACTGGAGCGCAAGGGCTTCCTGCGCCGCGACCCGCACCGCCCGCGCGCTTACGAGGTACGCGGCTCCGACCAGGCCGTCACCGTGCAGCCCACGGACACCGCCGGCAAGCCTGCCGCGTCGTACGTCCCGCTGGTCGGCCGTATCGCCGCCGGTGGCCCGATCCTCGCGGAGGAGTCCGTCGAGGACGTCTTCCCTCTCCCCCGCCAGCTCGTGGGTGACGGTGAACTCTTCGTCCTGAAGGTCGTCGGCGACTCCATGATCGAGGCCGCGATCTGCGACGGCGACTGGGTCACCGTGCGCCGCCAGCCGGTCGCCGAGAACGGCGACATCGTGGCCGCCATGCTCGACGGCGAGGCCACCGTCAAGCGCTTCAAGCGCGAGGACGGCCATGTGTGGCTGCTCCCCCACAACGCGGCCTACGAGCCGATCCCCGGCGACGACGCGACCATTCTGGGCAAGGTCGTCGCGGTGCTGCGCCGCGTGTGACGGCCGCGGCGGGCGGGCCCTGGCTCGCTCCCTGACCGGGCCCCGGAACCCCTGCGCCGGTTCCGGGGCCCTGCACATGTCCGAGGGGCGGCCACAGGGCCGCTCCCATCGCGAGGGGGGCGTGACCGGCGAGGGCAAGGGCGAGCCGTACACCCTCGCCCAGTACCGCAACCGGTACGCCCAGTACCGCACCGAC